>JAOUOK010000070.1 GCA_029880425.1 Gammaproteobacteria bacterium | reverse complement strand
GCATTGTTATCTACAAGAAACAAAGAATTCTTTCGTGATCGCTCATCGCTGAGCTGGAATATCCTGATGCCAGTATTAATCGTGGCGGGCTTTTCATTTGCCTTTACTGGCGATATCGGTAAACAGTTTAAAGTTGCCGTCATCAGTGAAAATTTTGCAACTAAAGCTGCAAAAGAATTTATTCAACTTAAATATATCGATTTTTATAATATTGAATCAAACCATGAAGCTAAAACACGTGCGATAACTAAAGTGCAACGTCACCAGGTAGACTTACTGCTGGATGCAAAATCACAACAATACTGGATTAATGCTGAGTCACCTAAAGGCTACCTTGTTGAGAAAATACTTTTAGGTACAAAAGAAAATCTATTTAATAAGCAAACAGTCAGTGGCAAACAAATTCGTTATATTGACTGGGTCATACCTGGCATTCTGTCTATGAATATGATGTTCAGTGCTTTATTTGGTGTCGGATTTGTTATTGTACGCTACAGAAAAAATGGCATGCTTAAACGTCTTAAGGCCACCCCGATTACTGCGCTTGAATATCTTTCTGCCCAGGTTGTCTCTCGTATAATGCTTATTATTGTAGTGACTGCATTTGTGTTCTACGGTACACATTTTTTTGTCAATTTTGTTATGAACGGGTCACACTTGGCATTGTTTTTAGTTTTTGCTTTAGGTGCATTAAACATGATTAGCCTGGGTTTAATCATCGCTGCACGAATTTCAAGCGAGGAAACAGCTGGTGGCTTGCTTAACTTGTTCAGTTGGCCGATGATGTTTTTTTCAGGAGTATGGTTTTCATTAGAAGGTGCTGCACCAATTATGCAATCCATAGCAGAAATATTTCCATTAACACATGTTACTACTGCTGCTCGCGCTATTATGATTGACGGGGCAGAATTGGTAGAGGTAAGTTACCACTTAATTATATTAATGATTCAAAGCGCAATTTTCATGTTATTTGGAGCATGGTTTTTTAAATGGGAATGATAATTGAATCTTGTAATCCTAAGGAAAAAACCTTCTTTTATTGCATGTTCTCTGATTCAGTTGTGAAATAGAATAAATTTATAAATAAAAAAAGCCCCTATCAAGGGGCTTTTTTTTATTTTATAAAGTAAATCTTATTTAACTTCAATTTTCGCTGCGTTACGTAATTTCATAACGTATTCTTGTAAGCGTTTATTCCGTATTGCAGGACGAATTTGTTCTTTCACATCTGCAAACTTGGGAAGCTCACGTGTACGTGAGTCTTCTAATTTAATAATGTGATAACCAAAACGTGTTTTTACCGGAGACTGACTGTGTGTGCCTTTCATTAGCTTAGATGTTGCCTGAGAAAAAGCTGGGACCATTTGTGCCGCTGAGAACCAGCCTAAATCACCACCATTTTTACCTGAAGGGCCGGTTGACTCATTTTTAGCTGTTTCAGCAAAGTCAGCACCATCATTCAACTTGGCGATAAGTTCTTTAGCTTTTGCTTCTTCTTTTACCAGTATGTGACGTGCTTTAAATTCAGAACGGTCTGCGTTTTTGATTTGTTTGTCATAAACTTCCTGTAGTTCTTTATCCGTGATGGGTTTTGCTGCAGGTGATTTGGATAGTAATGCCTGAACCATTAAGTTTTGCTTCAGCCTTTCAAGTTGTGCTTTTACTTGTTTATCTTTATCAAGCTTTTTCTTCTTCGCTTCCTGGAGCAGAACCTCTTTATTAATTAAATCATTTAAAACAGCGTCGCGATTTATCGGGGCCTGGTTACCTTGCCTGTTTTGTGAAGATAATAATTTTAAATGTTCCTGGTATTGTTTTTGAGTGATATTTTTTCCATTTACAGCTGCGACAGAATTTTTATCCAGTGCGAAGGCGCTGTGAGCAAAAAAAGTAGCAAGTAATAAACTTGCAGTGCTTAGTGTCAGTTTGTTCATTCTATTTTCCTTAATAACTTTAATATATTTAGGGTAAGACTTTTTTAAAGGGTTTAACAGTAACTGTGTCATAAACTCCCGCCTTGATATAGGGATCTGCGTCTGCCCAGGCTTGTGCAGCTTCAAGCGATTCAAACTCGGCAACCACTAATGAACCGGTAAAGCCTGCTGGACCAGGTTCATTATTATCAATCGCAGGATGAGGGCCAGCTAAAATCAGCCGACCTTCTGCTTTTAAGGTTTGTAAACGTTCAATGTGATCCGGGCGGGCCGAGGCACGCTTTTCAAGGCTGTTTTCTACATCTTGAGAGATAATGGCATATAACATGTTATTTCACTTCTTCTTTTAGGTCGGCTGTTTCAAGTTCAGTACAGTTTTCATCATTTTCGTTTGTATTTGCATCTTCGGGCATATGTTTAGCCAGGTAGATAGCTTGCAGTATGACAAATAACAGGGTAAGTCCCAACATGCCGTATGTTTTAAAATCAACCCAGATTGAGAGACTAAAGCTAAATGCAACATAAAGATTTGCAAATCCCATCGCCGTAAAGAAGACAACCCAGGCCATGTTTAGTTTCATCCAGACATGTTCAGGTAACTCTACGGCATGAGCCATCATACGTTTAACAAATGGTTTTGAACCAATGAACTGGCTGCCGAGAAAGGCAAGGGCAAACATCCAGTTTACCGCGGTTGGTTTCCACTTAATAAAAAACGGATCTTTAAGTAATAGGGTAGCACCACCGAGGACTGTAATCAGTACCAGGGTGATGATATGCATTTTCTCGACACGCTTATTTTTTAACCAGAATACGAGGACCTGGAGCATTGTTGCGACAATGGCCACGGCCGTTGCGGCAAGTACACCTTGCTGAGGATCGTCGTAAAATTTAAAGGTTATAAAAAATAATGCGATAGGGAAAAAATCAAATAAAAACTTCATCAGTAAAACTATATCTCTTTAAGAATTAATCAATTGACAGTATAAAGGCTAAATTGTTCCGTTTGTATAATAATTTCACCTCATCATCTTACTGTTTTTCTGATAATAGCGGAGATTTTTTAACTGCTTTGTGAATAGATGGACACTATTTCAAATATTAATTTAACCACTCACTGACAGTGGCCTATTTATTCATGTAGACTGCCTCCACTTATGAATTTACGTTGCGATTTACATTCCCATTCCACTGTTTCTGATGGTACTTTGAGTCCGGCAGAACTCATTATGCGTGCGCATGATAACAAGGTGGAACTCTTTGCTATAACTGATCATGATGCAACAGAAGGATTACATGAAGCAGCTCTCGCAGCGGATAAAGTCGGACTTCCCTTTGTACCCGGTATTGAGCTTTCAGTGACCTGGAGTCACCAGACTATTCATATTGTCGGACTCGGCATCAATCCAGACGACCCGGTATTAAACCAGGGGCTCAAAGGCTTGCGAGAGTTTCGGCAAGAACGCGGTGCAAAAATTGCGTATAAGTTAGAAAAAGCCGGTTTTACTGATGCTCTGCAAGGAGCGAAAAAGTTCTCCAATGGTGAAATATTAAGTCGTACTCATTTTGCGCAATACATTGTTGAGCAGGGAAAAGCAAAAGATGTTCGGCAGGTATTTAAAAGATACCTGGTAAATGGCAAACCGGGCTATGTTTCAGGTCAATGGGCTAGCCTGGAAGAGGCTTTGTCCTGGATTCATGGGGCAGGGGGGCTTGCGGTTATTGCTCATCCAGCCCGCTATAAAATCTCTGCGACACGTTTACGGCAACTTATTACTGAATTTAAAGAGCTGGGCGGTCTGGGTTTTGAAGCCATTTCGGGTAGTCATAGTCCAGATGAGGAACAGCGTATGACGCAACTGGCAAACCAGTTTGAGTTGTATATTTCGAAAGGTTCAGATTTTCATAGCCCGGAAAATATCTATCGAGAACTCGGTGCTATGCAAGATGTACAGGCGGGAAGTATACCCTTGTGGCATAGCGCTGAGTGGAAAGAAAGAATTGGGGATATCGTGTGAGCCAGTTTTTTCAAATTCACCCCGAAAACCCACAGCTTCGCCTGATTCACCAAACGGTGGATATGTTGCATAAGGGCGCGGTGATTGTTTATCCAACAGATTCTGCCTACGCACTGGGTTGCCACCTGGGAGATAAAAAAGCCCTGGATCGAATCCGACGTATTCGAGAGGTCAGTTCAAGGCATAATTTTACCTTGATGTGCCGGGATTTATCTGAAATCAGTACCTATGCAAAATTAGCGAATAATTCACTTTATCGTAGTTTAAATGCGCATACACCAGGACCTTATACCTTTATTTTAAAAGCCACGTCTGAAGTACCACGACGCATGATGCATCCGAAAAAACGTACTATCGGGATTCGCGTGCCTTCAAATCCTATCGCTCATGTACTTCTTGAGGAGTACCGGGAACCTATTATGAGTACCACGTTGATCCTGCCGGGTGACAGCATGCCGCTGACCGATCCCTATGATATTCGTGAACTCCTGGAACACCAGGTCGATCTTGTTATTGATGGGGGTTACTGTGGGTTAGAACCCACCACAGTAGTGGACATGACAGATGAGATTCCTGTGGTTACCCGGCGTAGGGAAGGTGATCCCACGCCGTTTGAGTAAATTTGGCTAAACCTAGAAATTACTTTAACTTAGTGAAAAATGCCTTTTTACGCCCTGATAGAATCAGGTATAATCGATACCAATGACAATAATAAAATTTAACACTGTTTCATCTTTTTAAGCGCATTCTTAAGAATATGTACAATGGCTCTTTGAAATTCATGCAGCAAATCCAGCTAGAATACTAAATCCCGGAACTCTCAGGAGAAAAGATTGAATTCCTTAACGAATCAACAACAGCGTGTGCTGTCAGGCATGCGTCCAACAGGCTCATTACATCTTGGTCATTACCACGGTGTGTTAAAAAACTGGATTAAGCTTCAACATGAATATGAATGCTATTTTTTTGTTGCCGACTGGCATGCCCTGACCACGCATTATGAAGAAGCACAGATTATCCAGGATAGTGTCTGGGATATGGTGATTGACTGGCTAGCCGTGGGTGTGAACCCTGGCTCAGCGACGCTTTTTATTCAATCAAAAATACCGGAGCACGCAGAGTTACATGTGTTGCTCTCAATGATGACGCCACTGTCATGGTTAGAACGTGTACCCAGTTATAAAGATCAGCAATTAAAGTTAAAAGAGCGAGACCTGGGTACCTATGGTTTCCTCGGTTACCCACTGTTACAAAGTGCAGATATCTTGATGTACAAGGCAGGCCTGGTACCTGTCGGAGAAGACCAGGTCGCACATGTTGAGTTGACCCGTGAAGTAGCTCGTCGTTTTAATCATATCTACGGACGTGAAGCAGACTTTGAAGAAAAAGCAGAATCTGCAGTCAAGAAAATGGGTAAGAAAAATGGTAAACTTTACAACGAGTTACGTAAGAGTTATCAGGAAAAGGGTGATGCAGAAGCTTTAAGTAAAGGCAAAGCATTACTCGATACCCAGCAAAATATTACCCTTGGTGATAAAGAACGCCTGTTTGGCTATCTCGAAGGCAGTGGTCGTATTATTTTGCCTGAGCCTGATTCAATGTTAACTCCGGCATCTAAAATGTTTGGCCTGGATGGTCAAAAAATGTCCAAATCTTATGGGAATACCATTGCCTTACGTGAAGATCTTGATGAGGTTGAAAAGAAATTGCGTACCATGCCAACCGATCCGGCACGTGTACGCAAAACTGATCCCGGTGAACCAGAAAAATGCCCTGTATGGAATTTGCATCAGGTATACTCAAGCGACGACACGAAGTCATGGGTGAACGAAGGATGCCGTTCAGCAGGAATAGGCTGTATTGATTGTAAAGGGCCGATCATTGATGCGGTCAGGGCAGAACTTGAACCCATTCAAGAACGGGCCCAGGAATTTGAAGCGGATCATGACCTTGTACGAAATATCATTAATGAAGGCTGTGATCGCGCCCGTGATGTCGCGAGATCAACAATTACAGAAGTGCGCCAGGTCATGGGCCTTGAATACAGTTAAGACAGTACGGTACTGTAAAAAACAGTACGGCTAACTAAACAGGATAAAAAGTGGAATCAGAAAACGGACATCCAGAACAACAAGAAATGCCTTTTGCTGTCGTACAGGGCAGTCCTCTTACTGTTGTTCCAAAAGATCTTTATATCCCACCTGATGCCCTTGAAATTTTTCTGGCTGAGTCATTTGAAGGGCCGTTGGATTTACTGCTTTACCTGATTAAACGTCAGAACCTCGATATTCTCGATATTCCTGTTGCAGATATTACCTTGCAATATATGGAATATATTGAACTCATGAAAGATATGCGCTGGGAACTTGCTGCTGAGTACCTTTTAATGGCTGCTATGCTGGCAGAAATTAAATCACGTATGTTATTACCACGTCCAAAACCTGAAGAAGAGGATGAAGGTGATCCTCGTGCAGAACTGGTTCGGCGTTTACAGGAGTATGAACGCTTTAAAAAAGCGGCAGAAGACATTGATTACTTGCCCCGTGTTGAACGTGATATTCATATTGCTGAAGTTAAAGGCCCGGATCTTAAAATTGTACGTAGTCCACCACAGGTTGAATTAAAAGAAGTGCTGTCAGCATTTAAAGATATTATGCAAAGAGCGACACTTTATGAACATCATCAAATCGAGATGGAACCTTTGTCTGTACGTGAACGAATGTCTATCGTTCTTGGAAAACTTAACGCAGATACATTCACAGATTTTAGTGAATTATTTACTGTTGAAGAAGGAAAGAGTGGTGTCGTAGTCAGCTTGCTGGCAATTTTAGAGTTGATTAAGCAGTCTTTAATTGAAATCGTACAAACTGAGTTATATGGCCGTATTCACGTTAAAGCCATAGTGGCAGTTGATCAATAAATTTTTAGTGCAGGATATTTTTTAAATGAGTGAATCTACAACATCAGAAAAGACAAATGATGAGAATGAAGGTTTAGAAAAAACACGTAAGATTATTATTGATTCTGATCTTAGTGAAAATGAACTGATGCGTATTCTTGAAGCTGCTTTATTTTCTGCAGGCCAAACTTTAAAAGTCGATCGCTTAATGGATTTATTTCCTGATGATAAACATCCAGGTAAAGATGCAATTAAAGAGGCTGTAGCAAAATTGCAGGAACAATATCTTGAACACACCTCGCTTGAATTAAAAGAAGTCAGTTCTGGTTTTCGTTTCCAGGTCAGGGATGATTATTCAAACTGGGTTGCGAAATTATTTGAAGAACGTCCTTCACGTTATTCACGGGCAACATTAGAAACACTGGCTTTGATTGCATATCGACAACCTATTACGCGTGCTGAAATTGAAGAGGTACGTGGTGTTGGCGTGAGTTCACAAATTATCAAAACCATGATTGAACGTGACTGGATCCGTGTGATTGGCCATCGTGATGTACCGGGTAAACCTGCACTTTATGCAACAACAAAAGAATTTCTTGATTACTTTAACCTGAAGAGCTTAACTGAATTACCTGCCTTAGCTGATTTACGCG
>JAOUOK010000069.1 GCA_029880425.1 Gammaproteobacteria bacterium | reverse complement strand
TGCGACTTTTTGCATGTAGCGGCTGTACCTGGCGTGCAGTACTTTACCTTTCACCTTGTCACCGACTTTATAACCGTCACGTTTCATTTCTGGACGCTGACGTAACATTTTGCCTGTCACTTTAAAGGTTTGTTCCATGATAGGTGCAGAACCTTTTTCTTCGGCAAGTTCGAGCGCTGTTTCCCAACCGGTGATGGCGAGTGTTTTACTGACCTTCTCGGTAAACTCAACCGCTGCCGCGCTGCCGTATTTTTCACGCAGCATGGTGAGGGTTGAACCTAAACCGAGGAAACCCATACCGTGACGACGCTTGTTCATGATTTCTTTGCGTTGACCTTCTAATGGCAGGCCGTTGATTTCAACCACGTTATCGAGCATACGGGTAAAGATGGCGACGACTTTTTCAAACCCATCCCAGTCAAACTTGGCTTTATCGGTAAACGGATCGTTAACGAACCGGGTTAAGTTAATCGAACCTAACAGGCACGAACCGTAAGGCGGTAAAGGTTGCTCACCACACGGGTTAGTGGCGCGTACATCTTCACAGAACCAGTTGTTGTTCATTTCGTTGACCTTGTCGATCAGGATAAAACCCGGCTCGGCAAAGTCATAAGTGGACGACATGATCATGTCCCACAGGTGTTCGGCTTTAATCGTTTTATAGACTTTACAGGCGACCAGGCCTTCTTTATTGGTGATGTAGCCCTTGGTCACGGGCCATTCACGCCAGATCACCTGTTCAGGATCTTTTAAATCAAGGCCATCTTCTTCGGCTTCTTTGTCTGTTACCGGGAAAGCCAGTTTCCAGAAAGAGTTGGTTTCAACGGCTTTCATGAATTCATCGGTAATGAGTAATGACAGGTTGAACTGGCGTAAGCGACCGTCTTCACGCTTGGCACGGATGAAATCCATGACATCAGGATGACCAACATCAAATGTCGCCATTTGTGCACCACGACGACCACCGGCTGAAGAGACGGTGAAACACATCTTGTCGAAGATATCCATGAACGAAAGTGGACCCGAGGTATAAGCACCGGCACCTGAGACGTAAGCGCCTTTTGGACGCAGGGTTGAGTATTCGTAACCGATACCGCAGCCTGCTTTCAGGGTTAAACCGGCTTCATGCACCTTACCTAAAATATCATCCATTGAATCCATCACGGTGCCTGACACGGTACAGTTAATGGTTGATGTTGCAGGTTTGTGTTCCTGGGCACCGGCATTTGAAATAATACGGCCAGCAGGAATGGCACCATGACGTAAGGCCCAGAGGAACTTGTCATGCCACTCGATACGTTTACCTTCTTCTTCAACCTCAGCTAAAGCTTGAGCAACACGTTGGTAAGTATCATCCATGTTGTGATCAACGTTTTCACCGTCCTTTGTTTTCAGGCGGTATTTTTTATCCCAGATATCAACGGATGCGTCCTGGAAGGGAATGTCTTGTGTTTTGGCTTTCAATGCTTTTAGCTGCGCGCTCATGATTAGCACGATCCTCCGTATAAAATTTAATGTTTCAATCTTCTTTGCATATATTCCTGCTTTATTCATAGAGGGGGGGCATGAATAAAGAAGACTGAACTGCTAACTCACTGAATGACAACGGGAAGAAAAAACTGTTCGCCTTAATTAAAAAAGGCTGCACTCTTCCGTGTATTATTTTATTTTCAGCTTTTGTTGTTGTTTTTTTTCTAAATTTAACCGCTTAAAGCGGCTCATGTGGTGCTTTTTTCGACTCTTATTCTCGTAAACACTACATGTTGTGTTAGGCGCTAAGCTTATTGCTAATTGTGTATAACTGTCAACACTATTTACCCGCACCTTAAAAGAGCATAATATATATAAATTACAATAACTTAGACTGTTTTATAAGTATAAATCACGGCTAAAAAAATTAAAAAAATTTTTAAGCGCAACACTATATCTTGTGTTGTTAATATACCTGCAAGAGTGGGATCTAACGTGTGAGGATATACTCACGTTCAGTGGTTTTTTAACCGCTTAATGAGGGTGCCAGGGTGATAAGGTCATTTTACAGGGCGCTGGAATGAGCAGATAATAAAAATGAAAGAGTGAAACTGATGTAAAACGCTTACTTTGCCAGTGGATAGATGAGGATAGATCTTGATGCTAAGAAAACGTAATACTATCAAGCAGTTGCAACCGCTGAATAGACAAAACTATATTGCCACAGCGGTACTTTTATTCCTTTATATAATCTCCCTGCCGCTTGCGGCCACCGAGCAGGGCCGCCAGCCCGTTACTAAAGTCACCGAGCTTATCCAGCATATCGACAAGTTATGGCGTGGCAATACCTCGCGCGCCAATATGACCATGACGGTAAAAACCCGGCGCTACCAACGCACCATGACCATGGAAGCCTGGTCACGCGGTAGCGAGTACTCACTGGTGGTGATCCGTCAGCCCATCAAGGACAAGGGCATTGCCACCCTTAAGGTCAAAGACAATATCTGGAACTACCTGCCAAAAATTAACCGGGTCACCAAGGTGCCCTCGAGCATGATGTCCGGCTCCTGGATGGGCAGCCACTTTACCAATGACGACCTGGTCAAGGAGAGCACCTTCGAGGAGGACTTCAGTTCCCGTATTAGCTTTGAAGGCCTGCGTGATGGCAAAAAGATTTACGAGATCACCTCCATTCCCAAACCCGATGCCGCGGTGGTCTGGGGCAAGGTGGTAATGGTGATTGAGCAGGAAAACCTGTTGCCACGCTACGCCGTTTATTATGACGAAGAAGGATCACTGATCCGGACCATGACCTTTGACCAGCCACGCCAGCTGGATGCGCGTACCGTGCCAATGCGCCTGACCTTGCAACCCGAGGATAAACCGGAGGAGTCGACCGTGGTGATTTATAACGACATCGAGTTCGAAGTGCCATTAAAAGACAGCTTCTTTTCATTACAAAATTTACAACGACGCAGGTAATCAACAGGCCAGCCGATGACAACAGCCCAGCCAGAATTTATGTCCGCCTCGGTGGTGAGTCGCTTCCCCATCCTGCTGTTTGTTGCCTGGCGCAATATCTGGCGTAACCCTGTTCGCAGCAGCCTGACCATCTCGGCGCTGGCCAGTGGCCTAATCATGGTCATTCTCTATGCCTCGCTGCTTGAAGGCATGACCCGGCAGATGGTGCACTTCGCCACCGATATCTCGACCTCGCATATGCAGGTTCACCGGCAAGCGTTTATTGATGACCAGGATCTCTACGCCACCCTGCCCTGGTCTTACCTGGAAAAAATCCAGCAGGCGCACCCTTCCATTCAGGTTTCCCCCCGTCTCTACGCGGCGGGACTGGCCAGCTCAAGCACGACCTCAACCGGGGTGCTTATCAAGGCGGTGGATCCGAAAACAGAACCGGACGTGACGCAAATGTTGCAACATGTTCGCCATGGAAAACTTAACCTGGACATCGCGGATACGACTGAAAACGGGGTTCAACGTTATAACCTGGTGATCGGTGCACAGCTGGCCAGGAATATGAAAGTGAAGCCCGGTGATGAGCTGGTACTGGTGACACAGGCCGCCGATGGCAGTATTGGTAACGCGCTGTACCGTATCGCCGCGGTGCTTAAACCCCTCGAGCCTAACTTTGACCGTATGGGCGTGTTGATGTCGATCGAAGCCTACCAGCAACTGATGTACCTGCAAGACGGTTTCCACGAACTGGCCATTAAGGTCGCCGAGATGAAAGAACTCGCCAGCATCCAGGACACGGTGGCGAATAAACTAAAACAATTCGCGCAAGAAAAGTCGCTTGATGAACTTGGCGGAAAAGCCGTGGTGCGTAACTGGCGCCAGCTCTCCCCGGCGGTGGCTGACCTGCTGGAAATGAGTAAGGCCTTTGTTTTTATTATTGGTTTTATCATTATCAGCCTGGCCTCACTGGGCATGTTAAATACCATGCTGATGGCAGTACACGAGCGTACCCATGAGTTTGGCATTTTACTGGCCATTGGCATGAAGCGGCGCTGGTTATTACTCATGGTGCTGCTCGAGTCCTTCTTCCTCGCGCTGGTTTCTGCCGTGGTGGGATCATTGCTTGGCCTGGTAATTAACGACTATTTTGAAAAATACGGCATCGACTTTAGCAGTGCGATGCCCGATGGTTATGACTGGGCAGGGATGATCTTTGAGCCGGTTATGAAAGGTTACCTGTTACCGGCAGATGTCTTCACCGCCTCTATCATGATGATCATGATCACCATGCTGGCTTCACTCATTCCCTCATGGCGTACGGTTCGCCTTAAACCCGCGGAGGTGATGCGCTAATGAATGTGCATAAGCATAGCCACCTTCCCTTCTGGATGTTGTTAACGCTGGCATGGCGTAATTTATGGCGCCACCGTAAACGCACCATCATTACCCTAAGCTCCATCGCGATTGGTTTTGGACTTGCGGTACTTTCCATTGGTATTGGGGATGGCAGCCATAACTCACTCATTCGTAACGCGATCAAACTTGGTGAAGGTCATCTTACTGTACAGCCACGTGGTTACCTTGAAGCGCCCGCCAATCATAAGTACCTCGAGGATGGGCTGGCATTATCTAAAAGCATGCAAACATTAAAGCTGGCAGGAACGATTGAACCGCGTATTTCTTTACAGGTTCTGTCCAGTACAGCCAACAATTCAGTGGGGGCGGCACTGGAAGGCTTAAGTCATGAAAATGATCCCCGGGGCATCATGTTAAGCAACGAGCTGGTTAAGGGTGAATGGATCAAGCCCGGAGATCTACGTGGCATCGTCATTGGTGAAGGCATGGCACGTAAACTTAAAGCCAGGGTGGGCAGCAAGGTCGTCATTATGGCCGGTAAAAAAGGCGGTGACTCACAGGCCCAGCTTGGCCGGGTAAGAGGCATCTTTAATTCGCAGGTGCCGGAAATGGATGACTACCTGATTTTCAGTGACATCCAGTTTGCACAACGTTTTCTTGAGGGTGAAGGGGCGGAGCTCAGCAGGCAACCGGTGACCCGTTTTGCCATTTTCCTCGATGATCCCGATACGCTTTATCACTGGAAAGATAAAATTAAAGCCGCGGTTGAAAGTAAAGCAGTCATTGCCATGGACTGGCAGGAAATGATGCCGCAGCTCGTTCAGTTCATTGCCATTGATGATGCCGGTAACTATGTCTTTCTGCTTCTTATCCTGATTATGGTGGTGTTTGGTGTACTCAATACCGTGCTCATGAGTGTACTCGAGCGTGCACGTGAATTTGGCTTATTGCGTGCACTGGGTTTAAGCCGCCGTTCATTACTCATGCTGGTTTTTTGCGAGTCACTTATTTTAAGCCTGTTAGCTATCGTGGTCGGCTGGATAGTGGGTGGCGGGGTTCACCTCTGGTTTTCACAACACGGGATCGACTTTACCGCCATGATAGGTGAAGGCGGCAACGTGATGATGGGGACATTTATGGACCCGGTGATTTATACCGAGCTGTCCTGGGACAGGGTTACCCAACTCACCACTATTATTTTTATTGTCACCCTGGCCAGCGGCATTTACCCGGCGATTAAAGCGGCCCGCGTGACACCGGTAGAAGCGCTTCGCACCTAAGGTAAAAGCGTTTTGACATGTAATAGAAGCACTGCGTACATAACTTAAGCTTGGAGCAAGCATAATGGCATTACTGACATTAAAAGACATTGGCAAACGCTACCGGCAGGGCGAAGTAGAAGTACAGGCTTTATCTGGTATTAATTTAGAAATTAATGAAGGTGAGTTTGCCGCCCTGGTCGGTCCTTCTGGTTCTGGTAAAACCACCCTGTTAAATATTATTGGTGGCCTGGACGCGGCCTCGCATGGAACAACTCAACTAAACAATATTGATATCAGCGCTTTAAAAGAAGCGCAGCTCTCCGACTTTCGTTTATTTCAACTCGGTTTTGTTTTCCAGTCTTATAACCTGGTGCCGGTATTAAGCGCACTGGAAAATGTTGAGCTAGTGATGGTGTTACAGGGCAGGCATAAAAAAGAATGTCGTCAACGTGCTCATCATTACCTTGAGCTAGTGGGTTTAAAAGAGGTGATGCAGCGCCGTCCTTCTGCCTTGAGTGGTGGCCAGCAACAGCGGGTAGCCGTGGCACGTGCCCTCGCTGCCGGGCCACGACTGGTGTTAGCCGATGAGCCCACCGCGAATCTTGATTCAGAAAATGCGACCGCCTTGTTAGACATCATGCATACGCTTTCACACGAAGACAAAACCACCTTTATCTTTTCAACCCATGACCCCCGTGTCATGGATCGGGCAGAAAGAATCATCACCTTGCAGGATGGAAAGATTGTTAATGATCAGGAACATCACCACGAACATTCTGACAAACATGAACACATTAATTAAACCCCTGTGTTGTTCACTTCTGTTGCTATCTAATACCACGGTAGCGGCAGCAGACTTTACCGGCCGTTTTTCTATGCTCGGCACCACGGCAAAAGCTACGCAAGGTGATATTGGTTACATTAATAAAGATAATAGTTTAAGTGCGGATCAACAAAGCTTGCGTATGATGGCGGATGAAAGCCGTGAGCAGGGCGAATGGTCCGTGCATATAAAAATGACCCGGCTACATTTAACCGACATCCCGCTTGATGACAGCCATTCAAGTGATTTATTTCGTTACAAACCTTTATCTTCTTACTGGCTAGAAGAAAATGATCCTGACAATACATCGCGCTTTGGTTATGAAATTGATCGGCTGGTTTATAAACAGCGTTTTCGTAATAGCACCCTGGCGATGGGACGCCAGTCGATTGACTGGGGCAGTGGTCGCTTCTGGCAACCCTTAAACGTGTTCGGTTCTTTTGCCCCGACTGATCTTGATACCGATTATAAACCCGGCATCGATGCAGTTAAATTTGACTGGTTTCCAACTGATCTTTCTTCACTCACCGCGGTGTATACCTTCACCCCTGCTGATAACACCCTGGTCGATAACCACACTAATGCCGCGGTGCATTACCGTCGCCAGGCCGGGGAACAGGGTGAGCTGGCAGTGGTTGCAGCGGGCATTATGGGTAACACGGTTCTCGCTGCCTCGTATGAAAGTGCATGGGGTGGAATGGGCTGGCGCCTCGAGGCTGCAGATTACAAGGTAAAAACAGCTAACGACTTTGTGTTCTGGATCGCGGGACTAAATTACCAGTTTAATAACGGAGCCTTGTTTAACATGGAGTGGTATCACAACTCGCGCGGCGCCAGTAATATAAACGCCCTGACAAATAGCAATATCCTTACCGATCCATTCATTAAGTACGGTTTACAACAGCAACTCAGCCGTAATGTACTGGCCATCGCTTTAAACAAAGATCTTAGTCCTTTATGGAATGGCAGCTATACCCTGCTTACCAGCAGGTTAAAAGACAGTAATGGAAAACTTCATACCTCGTTATTACACCAGCTTAATTTAACTTACTCGGTCAGTAATGAATCGGACTTACTTTTTTCATTACAAAAAGCAACGGGCTGCGGCTTAAATTCACTGGCCCAGCCACAGTCGG
>JAOUOK010000068.1 GCA_029880425.1 Gammaproteobacteria bacterium | reverse complement strand
AGTGATTTCACCGGTAATGGGTTTACATTCAAGGCCACCGACCTGCTGGAAATAGGTGAACTGGGTGACTTCCATACCGTTGAGCCAGACTTCCCAACCGAGACCCCAGGCACCGAGGGTAGGTGATTCCCAGTTATCTTCGACAAAGCGAATATCATGAACTAACGGGTCAATTCCCAGCATTTTAAGCGAATCCAGGTATAACTCCTGGATATCTAAAGGTGAAGGCTTAATGGCAACCTGGAACTGGTAGTAGTGCTGAAGACGATTAGGGTTTTCACCGTAACGGCCATCGGTAGGACGGCGGCAAGGCTGAACATAGGCGGTGGCCCAGGGCTCGGGACCAATAGCACGTAAAAATGTCGCGGGATGAAATGTACCTGCGCCCATTTCCATATCGTAGGGTTGCAGGATAACGCAGCCTTTTTCCGCCCAGTATTGTTGCAGGGCAAGGATCAGGCCCTGGAAGGTATCTGCAGGTTTTGAAGTTGCTTTTGATTTAGCCAAGGGTGTACCCAATATCTGTCAATAAAATAAGGAGCGTATTATAACGAGAGAGGCGGGTTACGTAACCAGTAAACCGGCTAAATGCACGGTTTATAAAGAAATTTGCCTGGCTGGAGAGATAAAATTAGAGGTAAAGAGCAAAAATTTGTTATATTTGCACCTTTAAAATACTTCTTCTTTTCCATTCCATAGTGGTTTTCTTTTAGTTACGGTTTTTTTATGAGCAAACAACGCAAAGCAGTCGCCCTTATTTCAGGAGGCCTGGATTCTCTTTTAGCAGCAAAAGTGATGCTTGAGCAGGGTATTCATGTCGAAGGGATTAATTTTTTTACCGGATTTTGTGTTGAAGGTCATACCCATGCCATTCGTAAAAAAGACAAAGCCAAGCCCAAAAGAAATAACGCCTTGTGGTCAGCTGAACAACTGGGGATTAAGTTACACATTATTGATGTTATTGAAGAGTACAAAGATGTTTTATTGAATCCTAAACATGGCTACGGACAAAATATGAATCCTTGCCTGGACTGTAAGGGTTTCATGGTGAAAAAAGCGGTTGAATGGATCAAGGAAAATGACTTTGATTTTATTATTACCGGTGAAGTGATTGGGCAACGCCCGATGTCACAACGCAGAGATACTATGCCGGTTATTCAAAAAGAATCAGGTGCGGGTGATTTATTACTGCGTCCATTATGCGCAAAAAATTTACCTGAGACGATTCCAGAAATTGAAGGCTGGGTAGACAGGGAAAAACTTTATGACTTTAGTGGTCGTACCCGTAAACCACAAATGGCCCTCGCTGAAAAATTTGGTTTTAAAGATTATGCTTCACCTGCAGGTGGCTGTTGTTTCCTCACTGATAAAAATTATTCCGATAAGTTAGTGGATATGTGGCAACACCGTTCAAGTCGTGATTACGAACTTGATGACATCATGATGCTAAAAGTGGGTCGACATATTCGTCCTAATGATAATTTTAAAATGATCGTCGGCAGGGAACTGGGTGAAAATAAGTTTATGGAAGGTTACCGCAAAGTTTATCCTTACATACATTGTAGTAGTCATAAAGGACCACTGGTATTACTTGATGGTGATCTAAAACAAAGTGATGTTGAATTGGCTGCACGTATTGCTGCGCGTTTTGGACAAGGGCGTGATGCTGATGAAGTTGAAATGTCGCTGACCTTTCCGGATGGAAAAAACACGGTATTAAAAGTTAAGCCGATGCCTTCTGAAGAAATTTTAAAAGAATGGTATGTTTGAAGAAGACTAACCACAGAGGACTCAGAGGAACACAGAGTTTTTTAGTTAATAGAAATTTTTAATGTAAGTAATAATAATTACTTCTCTGTGAAACTCAGAGCCTTCTGTGGTTTAATTGTTTTTTAAAGGTTAATAAATGCAACATACATTAAATGCAAAACGTTTATTGTGTCCAATGCCGGTAATCAGAACGCAGGATAAAATAAAAACTTTAACTGCAGGTGATGTGCTTGAAGTAGTATGTACTGATCCGGGAGCGTTAAACGATGTACCTGCATGGTGCCGTATTAACGGCCATAAAGTACTGGAAACAAAAACAGTGGATGATGAAGTGATTATAATAATAGAGGTCGCAGAATAATGGGGCATGACCACAGCCATCAGCATGCCGATCCATCTACACCTGTTGATGATAATGGCACCCCTTTATTAACTTCCAGTCAGCGTTATAAAGATACTATCCGGGTAACAATAATAGGTTCGATTGTTGATTTTCTTTTAGGGGTAGCAAAAATCACCGTTGGTTTTATAGCGCAGTCACAAGCCTTGATTGCTGATGGTATTCATTCTTTATCTGATTTAGTCACAGACTTTGCAGTTTTATACGCGGCAAAACATTCTCACCAGGAAGCAGATGAAGAACACCCTTATGGTCATGGCCGAATTGAAACAGTCGTCACTGTTGGATTAGGCATTGCATTAATGGGTGTCGCGGTGGGTATTATGATTGATGCAACCAGTCGCTTGTTTAATCCCGATACTTTATTTCAACCCGGTGCACTTGCGTTATCAATTGCAATTATTTCTGTTTTTGCAAAAGAAGCGATCTATCAATACACCATGGTAATTGCGAAGCGTTACCGTTCAAACATGTTGAAAGCCAATGCCTGGCATAGTCGTAGTGATGCCATTTCATCTATTATAGTAGTGGTTGGCATCATCGGTAGCATGGCTGGTTTAACTTACCTTGATTCTATTGCCGCGATTGGTGTCGGTATCATGATTGCAAAAATTGGCTGGGATCTCGCCTGGCACAGCATCAAGGAACTCATCGATACTGGTCTTGAGGCAGAGCGCGTTAAAGAAATTGAAGAAAATATTCTGGGAGTAGATGGTGTCACCACGCTACATATTTTACGCACACGTCAGATTGGTGCCGATGCGCTAGTTGATGTGCATATCCAGGTTGATCCTTATATCAGTGTCTCGGAAGGACATTACATCAGTGAAACCGTGCGCAGTAAGTTGATTAAAGAGATTGAGGAAGTTATCGATGTTATGGTGCATATCGATCCTGAGGATGATGAAGATGTGCCGCCAACACTGGAAAAATTGCCTTTACGCGAAGAAATGATGAAAAAGCTGGAAGCGGCCTGGAAAGACGTTGAAGAAGCCAAAAAGATTGATAGTGTCACCATGCATTATTTAGAGGGAAAAATACAAATAGAACTTTTGTTACCGTTGGCAATTCTGCATAATGCGCAACCAGATGTTGAAAAAGTGGTAGAACAACGTTTTAAACAGGCGTTAGCTGAAGTTAAAGAAATTGAGCGTGTTTCAGTTCACTACCACTAACATACAATTAATTTTCTGCTCTATTTTGGTGCAAAAAGGGTCTTTTATGCACCAATATGGACATAAATGTATACCTGTAAAAAAATACTAAGATAAATATCTTTAAAAATCAATGTCTTAGATGGTGAGTATGAGTGGCACGTTTAGTGCTCTTAGAAGCAGCATATAAATTACAGTTTTAAATAAATTATTATCAATACTCTTAGGAAATTGGAGATAGACCATGTCTGATAAAGTTTTAAAGATGATTAAAGACAACGGCGTTAAGTTCGTTGATTACCGCTTCACAGATTCACACGGTAAAGAGCAACATGTTTCTTGCCCTGCACACACGGTAGATGCAGATTTATTCGAAGAAGGCAAAATGTTCGATGGTTCTTCTATCGCGGGTTGGAAAGGTATTAACGAATCAGACATGATCATGATGCCGGATGCGGATACTGCAGTAATGGATCCTTTCGCAGATGAACCAACACTTATTCTGACTTGTGACATCCTCGAACCTGCGACTGGCCAGGGTTATGAGCGTGATCCACGTTCTGTTGGCAAGCGTGCTGAAGAATACTTAAAATCAACCGGTATTGCTGATACTGCATACTTTGGTCCAGAACCAGAATTCTTTGTATTTGATGACGTTCGTTGGTCAGCAAGCATGAAAGGCATGTCTTATAGTGTTGATTCAGAAGAAGCGGAATGGAACTCAGAAAAAGTTTATGAAGATGGTAACATCGGTCACCGTCCTGGCTTAAAAGGTGGTTACTTCCCGGTTCCTCCAGTTGATTCATTAAACGATTTACGTGCTGCAATGTGTTTAGCTATCGAAGAAATGGGTGTACCTGTTGAAGTACATCACCACGAAGTTGCAACTGCGGGTCAGTGTGAAATCGGTACAGAGTTTAGCACCTTAACTGAACGTGCTGACTGGACACAACGTATGAAGTACTGCATTCATAATGTTGCACATATCTACGGTAAAACAGCGACATTCATGCCTAAGCCATTAGTGGGTGATAACGGCAGTGGTATGCACGTACACATGTCTTTAGCTAAAGATGGTCAAAACTTGTTCTCAGGTGACGAGTACGGTGGTCTGTCTGAAACTGCACTTTACTACATCGGTGGTATCATCAAGCATGCGAAAGCACTGAATGCATTTACTAACTCTTCTACTAACTCTTACAAGCGTTTAGTACCAGGTTTTGAAGCTCCTGTTATGTTAGCTTATTCTGCACGTAATCGTTCTGCATCAATTCGTATTCCTTTCGTAAGTTCGCCAAAAGGACGTCGTGTCGAAGTACGTTTCCCTGATCCAACTGCGAATTCTTACCTGGCATTCGCAGCCATGTTAATGGCCGGTCTTGATGGTATCCAGAACAAGATCCACCCAGGTGAAGCAATGGATAAAGATCTGTATGACTTACCAGCGGAAGAAGCAGCAGCAATTCCACAAGTATGTCATTCATTCGATCAGGCGCTGGAAGCACTGAATGAAGACCGTGCATTCTTAACAGCAGGTGGTGTATTCACTGACGATATGATTGATGCTTTCATTAACCTGAAAGAAGAAGAAGTGACTCGTCTGCGTATGTCTACTCATCCTGTTGAGTTTGACATGTACTACAGCTGCTAATAGCTTAAGTCATTGATTAAAAACGCCTCCTGGGTTAAACCAGGAGGCGTTTTTTTTTGCTTGTTAATAGTCAAGCACTTGTCTATGCTTTTACTATGACAAAATTTCTTACTATTTTTATATGCCTGTTATTTTCTGTTTCGATTATGGCCGAAACAGTTTATAAAAAAACCAATCCTGATGGCAGTGTAGAATTTACTGATACTGGCTCTAAAGACAGTGAAGAAATAAAAATTCGTAAACCGACTACTTATACTCCTCCACGGTTACCTAAACTGAATTTACCAGTAAAAAAAATAAAACCAAGTTTTAATTATAATTTAACAGTGATTAAACCGGCAGAAGACTCTGTAATTGTTAACCAGTCAAATGTTACGGTAGCCATATCACTACAGCCCCCGCTAATCAGTGGTCACCAGGTACAATATGAATTAGCCGGTGAATCAAAATTGAGTACAGCTTCATCTGTGATTTTTATGAATGTGCCACGTGGTAGCCACAGTATTATTATCACTGTGATTGATAATAAGGGTGTAGTAGTCAGCCCGATTGTATCCAGAAATTTTCATATGAAACGTTTTTTCAAGAAGCCGACAGTAAAACCTAAAGTCCCCTAAATATCTTTTGCACCAAAATGGTGCATTTAATTCATGCATGTAATATTCTAAGGCTATTAGTCATTAATGTCTGGCCATCTGTATATCTATTTATTTCTCTAAGTTATTGTTTTTAAAAGGATTTAAAAAATTATAATTTGTAGTAGTTAATAGTAAACCTTGGCTTGGTTCTTGCTCAAGTGTAAGAGAATTAAGAAGGGAAATGATGAATTTACAGTTTGAAAGCCAACAACGTGTATTAGAGGGTATGACAGCCGTTGTCTTACTTTTTGATCAGGATTTAATACTTCAGTATGTGAATCCTGCCGGTGAGACATTATTTGAACAGAGCGCACGGCATATGCTTGGCTTGTCATATGTTGAATTGATTCAGCATCGTGATGAAATTTCATTGAAGAAATGGATTGAGGAAATTAAGTCAGGTCAGTCATTTACCCGGCATGAAGTTTCGCTTGTTTTATTTCATGAAAAAGAGGTTACGGCGAATTTAACAGTAATCCCGATAATTGATAGTGATGTAAAAACAGAATTTTTAGTTGAAATTTTACCTGTTGATCGCTGGTTGCGTATATCGAGGGATGAACAACGTGTTGAGCAACAAGAAGTTACACAGGAAATTTTTCGTGGCCTGGCACATGAAATTAAAAATCCATTGGGTGGCTTGCGTGGTGCAGCACAACTTTTAGAGCGTGAGTTACCCAGTGACGATTTAAAAGAATATACGAAGGTTATTATTAGTGAAGCAGACCGCTTGCAAGCATTAGTTAACCGTATTCTGGGTCCTGCGGGATTACCGAAAGTCAAAGAAATCAATATTCATGAAATTTTAGAGCGGGTAAGAAGTTTAATTAAGATAGAAATGAATGAAGGGATACAGCTGCATCGTGATTATGACCCCAGTGTTCCGGAAGTGAAAGTTGACCCGGACATGTTATTGCAGGCACTACTGAACATCGCACGTAATGCATGTGAAGCCATGGGTGAGCAAGGTAACCTGACTTTTAAAACACGGGTTGTCAGAAAATATACGATTGGTCATCAACGACATAAGTTAGTGGCGAATATAGAAGTAATTGATGATGGACCGGGAATACCGGCGGATATAAAAGAAAAGATATTTTTCCCCATGGTGACAGGGCGCGCTGATGGAAGTGGTTTGGGTTTATCGATTTCGCAGTCATTAATTCAACAACATGATGGCTTAATTGAATGTCATAGCGAGCCTGGGAAAACGGTATTCGCTGTCATATTACCGATAAATTAATAGGGTGTAATGAGTAATGAGTGTTAATAAAAGTATGGAAGCGATATGGGTAGTTGATGATGATCGATCAATACGTTGGGTATTAGAGAAAGCATTAACTAACGCAGGTATGGATGTACGCACGTTTGAAGAAGCAAACAGTGTGGTCAATGCACTAGAACGTGGTCAACCTGATGCCATTATCAGTGATGTACGAATGCCAGGCATGGATGGATTAGCATTGCTGGATAAGATACATGCGAATCATCCTGATTTACCCGTTATTATAATCACGGCACATTCTGATTTAGATAGCGCAGTTTCTGCTTACCAGGGCGGTGCTTATGAGTACCTGCCTAAACCATTTGATATTGATGAAGCAGTTGAGTTAACGCGTCGCGCAGTCAAGCATCATAAAGAAATAACAAAAGAAACAGAAACAGTTGAACCTCTTGAGCAAACTGAAATCATCGGTGAAGCTCAATCAATGCAGGAAGTATTCCGTGCAATTGGTCGTTTATCACGATCTAATATAACCGTTCTTATTAATGGTGAGTCTGGTACCGGTAAAGAACTGGTTGCAGAAGCTTTACATCGTCACAGCCCTCGTGCTGATAATGCCTTTATCGCGTTAAACATGGCAGCAATTCCACGTGATTTACTGGAGTCAGAATTATTTGGTCATGAAAAAGGTGCCTTTACCGGTGCCCAGGCCATG
>JAOUOK010000067.1 GCA_029880425.1 Gammaproteobacteria bacterium | reverse complement strand
CTTGAAGCCGTCGTGGCAAAAATAGTGGAGCTTCACCCTGAATACCATGCCCTACTGGAAAATGAAGCAGCTGAACTCGATAAAGATTACACCCCGGAAATGGGGCAAACCAATCCCTTCCTGCATATGGCCATGCATATCTCAATACAGGAACAACTTTCAACCAGGCGCCCAGCTGGAATTGAGCATCTGTATCAATCCATGCTGAAAAAAAATAAAGATCCACATGAAACAGAACATTTAATGATGGAGTGCCTGGGAAAAATGCTTTGGGAAGCCCAGAACCAAAGCCGTGCCCCCGATGAACATGATTATTTAAGCTGTTTAAAAAAATATATTTAATTAAAAGATTAATACAATTCACTCAATATCAATATTAAGTGATTGATAATTAATAAATTATTTACCATTTTCAACTAAAACAATAAAGCTAATAAATCCTTTTCATATGTAATATGATAAAAGCTTTATTTAATTACGAAACTTTTTTTATTGATCTATGTCATAGTTTGCAAGCTGTAGATGTGCATGTAAAGTTCACTTCATACGCTCAATATTTTATAAAAAACAAAAATATTTACTATTTAATAAAAACGGAGAAACGCAAATGTCGAATAAAAAATCAATCACTACTTTATCACTCGCAGCAGGCACAGCTTTCGTGGCTTCTTTAGCCATGAGCGGTTCAGCTAATGCAGCTGAAGCTGCAAATCCTTTTGCAATGAATGAACTTTCAGGTGGTTATATGCAACTTGCTGAAGGTAAATGTGGTGGTTCAAAAGCACCAGCATCAGGTAAATGTGGCGGTAGCATGAATTCTGATAAAGACATGAAAGAAGGTAAATGTGGCAGCGGCATGAAACAAACTGAAGGTAAGTGTGGTGAAGACAAAGCCATGAAAGAAGGTAAATGTGGTGGTAAAGAAGATAAAAATAAAGAAGGTAAATGCGGCGAAGGTAAATGTGGCGGTAAATAATTAACCTCCCATATTTACTCTCATGAACACGAATCAATATCCCGTTCATGGAGCAGGTTTAGGTCTGCGACGCTCAATTATGAATGAGCTCGCAGATCAACCACCTTCTCAGGTTAGCTTCATGGAAGTTGCCCCCGAAAACTGGATTGGTGTCGGTGGTGCGTTAGGTAAACAGTTCAGCACTTTTACTGAACAATACCCTGTCGCCTTACATGGCTTATCTTTATCAATTGGTAGCCCGGCTCCACTCGATGAAGCATTTTTATACAAAGTTAAAAAATTTATAAAACAACATAATAT
The DNA here is from genome assembly GCA_029880425.1 of Gammaproteobacteria bacterium. GTDB lineage: Bacteria > Pseudomonadota > Gammaproteobacteria > UBA6429 > Thiohalophilaceae > JAGLTQ01. Next base: position 6,328 of record JAOUOK010000067.1, on the reverse strand, counting down.
TCCAACCTATAGTGACCATTTAAGTTACTGTAGTGATGATGGGCATTTATATGATCTTATGCCTATCCCCTTTACTGAAGAAGCTGTTCATTACGTTGCTGAACGTATCCGGCGTAGCCAGGATATCCTGGAACAACGTATTGCCATGGAAAATGTTTCTTACTATGCAGCACCTTCAAATGAAATGAATGAAATTGATTTTATTAACGCAGTCATCAGCGAGGCTGATTGTGATTTTTTACTCGACGTTAATAATATTTATGTCAACAGCATTAATCATCAGTATGATGCTGTTGATTTTCTTAAAAAACTCCCGGCAGAACGGGTGACCTACTTACATATCGCCGGTCATTATAACGAAGCCGATGATTTAATCGTTGATACCCATGGCGCAGATGTTGTTGATCCCGTATGGGATCTATTACATAAGACCTATGATATTTTTGGTGTCATGCCAACATTGCTTGAGCGTGACTTTAATATTCCCCCGCTCCCTGAACTCTTAACAGAAGTCGATACTATCCTGGAAATCCAGGATAAATGGCAACATCAGCAAACCCGGGTAAACCAGTAATATTCATCATGGCGAACTTACCTTTATTTAAACAAATGCAGTATCAATTTGCTGCACATATTCGTAACCCCGAAGATAATAAGAAACCCGAGGGTATCGAAGCCAGGCGCATGAAAATCTACAGCGAATTATTTTTTAATAATGTTGAAGATTTTATTTCTAATACCTACCCGGTATTAAAATCCATAATGCCAGAAACGCAATGGCTGGAAATGATCCGTGATTATTTTAGCAGGCATTTATCAACGACCCCGTTGTTCCCGGAAATGCCGCGTGAGTTTTTAAAATACCTGGAAACAGAACGAGATAATCCTACCGACCCTGTATTTATAAAAGAACTGGCACATTACGAATGGATTGAGCTTGCACTCATGACATCAGAATTAGACCAGGATATAAACTGGGAAAACATCGATACCGAAGGTGATCTATTAAATGGACAACCTGTTATCTCGCCTTTAGCCTGGCCATTAACCTATCAATACCCGGTACAAAAAATCAGTCCGGATTTCTTGCCATGCTCGCCTTCTGAACAGTTAACTTACCTGCTGATTTACCGTGATAATGATGATGAGATTCATTTTATCGAGTTAAACCCGGTAAGTGCATTACTGATTCAGCTTATCGATGAAGATAATCATTTAACCACCAAAAAAATGTTAGAAAACATTGCGGCACAACTGAATCATCCTGATCCCGAAGTCGTTATCCAGGGTGGATATCAAATCGTACAGGATTTAAAAAACCGAAATATTCTCCTTGGTGTAAATAAACAGGCTATTTAAACCTCGTTTAACTGAACAAACTCAATATTTACTGTCCAACAGTCATCAATAAAAAATTTAAAAGATGGAGTCATCTATGGATATGATAATGAACAGGTTATTAGGCATACAAAAGTTACTTGATAAAACGCGCCAGGCTGATTTCCTTGCTCCACTACTACTACGTATTTTCCTCGCTCCTATCTTTATTATCGCCGGTTATGGAAAACTGACCGCGCTGGAAAACACGGCCTATTATTTTGGTGAAATTTTAGGTATGCCTGCCCCCATGTTAATGGCATTTTTGGCAGGCGCCACTGAATTTTTTGGCGGGATTGCCTTATTAATTGGTCTGGCTACACGCTGGTTTGCCCTGCCTTTAATGATGACGATGATGGTTGCGGCTGGTACAGCACACTGGGAAAATGGCTGGCATGCCCTGCCAGAATCGACCTTAACCGTGCCATGGGAATGGCGTAGCGATTTAATTGAAGGGGCGAATGAACGTAAAGATGCAGCAAGGTCATTATTAAAACAGCATGGCAATTATGACTGGTTAACCGAAACAGGTTCAATTACCATTCTTAAAAATGGAATTGAGTTTGCTGCAACCTACTTTATTATGTTGCTCGCATTATTCTTTATGGGTGGTGGACGCTATCTCAGTTTAGATTACTGGATTGAGAAAAAAATCATGAAGTAACACAGGCACATTTATATATTAACCAGTTTATTACCCATAAAATAAGCTGGTTAATTGCACTACCCGTTATATTTCACTTCAACGCTTAACATCCTGGCCAGACATACTCCCTGTTAAAAATTCACATTAATTGATCATTTCGTAACGTTAATACGCACTATCAAGCACTTTTATTTAGCAAAACCAACTTTCTTCTTTTAGCTTATTGAATTACTATTTACTATAATTACCTTAAATTATCAGGTATTTAAATGGCACAAACAAATGCAATCAATAATAAGCGGATTAGTATACTGTATGGGAATGCGTTTTCTGGAAATATCACAGTTTTACTCAGCTCGCTAATTATCGCGTATTTATTAAAAGAAGCCGTTCCAGCTAAAACATTAGTCAGCTGGCTAATATTAATGTATGCGGTTTCCTTTTATCGCTTTTTTCTTCTTGCTGATTATAAAAAAAATAATGAGCATACCCCGTCACATCAAATCTATGAAACACGTTATAGCTATGCCACCGGTTTAATTGGTGTTGGCTGGGCAATAATTATATATACAGGATTAAATCAGCCTGAGTTTGAATACCGTATTTACAGCATATTATTGTTAACTGCGATTATTTCGATTGCAATTCCTATTTTCTCATCAAGTATAAAAACCATATATTTTTATATTACTCCATCACTGATAACTTCTGTGCCAATATTATTATTGGCCGGTGGTAATTTTACTGCTTTAGGTTTAGCCATTATTTTATTTGCAATTATGATTATTCGTGCAGGAGTAAACAACCACAAGACCTTGCTTGATGCAATATCATTAAGTATCAGGGCGCAAGATTTGAATAAAGACCTTTCCCATTTGCACTCAGAAAAAATAATTTCTGAAGAACGCATGCAGGACATTATGAATTATGCACCTGCCGCAATTTGCGTAAAAGACCTGCAAGGCCATTTCACTTTTGCTAATAAAAAAGCCGCTGATTTATATAAGACCTCCCACAAAAAAATAATCGGGAAAACTTTATTTGATATTTTACCGCATGATATTGCTGCCAAGTTACAAAAAAATGATATGGAGGTATGCAACACGGCCACGTCATTGGAGTACGAGGAATCTGTTCCCCAGGATGATGGTATTCACCATTACATCTCAATTAAATTTCCGTTATTTGATCCTGATGGAAATATCTATGCAGTTGGAGGTGTTTCAACCGATATAACTGAACGTGTCCGGGTAGATGAGTCGTTACGTATGTCACAACAACGTTTATTACTTCATCGTGAACAGTCTCCTGTCGGAATCATTGAATGGAATACCAATTTTGAAATTATCGAGTGGAATCCTGCTGCAGAAAAAATATTTGGTTTTACTAAAGAAGAAATTCAAGAAAATAATATTATAGATAAAATATTACCTGAGAGTGCAAAGCCTGCCGTAAATAATGTCTGGAAAGATCTATTATCACATAAAGGCGGGACATACAGCTTAAATGAGAATATAACAAAAGATGGCCGTGTTATTTTATGTGAATGGCACAATACTCCACTTGTCGACAATAAAGGTATCATTATTGGCGTAACATCTTTGGTCGATGATGTTACACAACGACAAATTAATGAAGAAAATATTCGTCACACACAAAAAATGGATGCTATTGGTAAACTCACAGGTGGCATCGCACATGATTTCAATAACATGTTAGGCGTTATCCTTGGTTTTTCATATCTACTTAATGAACGTATGCCAAAAGAAAATGAAAAACTAATATCATATAGTCAACAAATCACCACGGCTGCAGAGAACGCAAAAAAACTCACATCAAAACTTCTGGAATTTTCTCGTAAGGCACCATCATCTAATGAAAAAACTTATATCACAACTTTATTAGAAGATATGCGACACATGCTTGAAAGAACCCTGACTGCAAGAATAAAGCTTAACATTAATGCTAACCATAGCAGCTGGCCTGTCTGGATTGACAAATCAAGACTTGAAGATGCAATACTTAACATGAGTATTAACTCAATGCATGCAATGCCTGACGGAGGAAAATTAACACTCACGCTAGAAAATGCACACCTTGATAGTAATGAAACAAATTTGAATATACCTGCCGGTGACTATGTTAAGTTAACTGTAAGCGATAACGGTATAGGCATGTCGAATAAAATCAAAGAAAAAATATTTGATCCCTTTTTCACGACAAAAGGAACAGAAGGCACAGGCCTGGGTCTTAGCCAGGTCTATGGTTTTGTACAACAGTCAAATTGCGGTATACATGTTGATTCTATACCCGGACAAGGAACCGATATATCGCTATACATTCCTCGCTATGTTAATGATAAAGAACATAACACAATTCGTCATGATACTAAGCAGGATATAAATCATCTTAAAGGAACAGAAACTATACTTGTCGTTGATGATGAGCCCGCGTTACTTGAACTAACACAGGAAATCCTGACCAGGTTTGGTTACACCGTGTTAATAGCAGAAAGAGCAAAAGCAGCCCTGGATATACTCAAGCAGGAACGCATCGACTTAATTATTAGTGATGTAATCATGCCAGAAATGGATGGCTATCAACTTGCAACTGAAGTTGAAAAACATTACCCGGATATAAAAATTCAGATAGTAAGCGGCTATAGTGACAAGCTTGATTCAAGTCTTAGCAATCAAACCTTACATGAAAACAGGATACATAAGCCTTTTCATGCATCTGAACTTTTAAGCAAGGTCAGACAACTTCTTGATAATAAATAAGGCTAATTCCTCTCCCCTTTACAGGGAGAGGAAAAAATATTATTTACGTTTCTTTGCGGCTATACGCAAACGCAATGCATTCAGCTTAATAAAGCCTGCTGCATCTTTTTGATCGTAAGCACCTGCATCATCTTCAAAAGTTGCAATAGATTCATCAAATAAAGAATCTTTGTCTGATTTACGGCCCGCAACAATGACGTTACCTTTATACAGTTTCATACGAACAGTTCCGTTTACCGACTGTTGGGTATTGTCGATTAATGCCTGCATCGCTTCACGCTCTGGTGACCACCAGTAACCGTTATAAATTGTCTTGGCATAACGCGGCATCAGCTCATCTTTTAAATGCATCGCTTCACGATCTAATGTCAAAGACTCCATGGCACGATGAGCTTTTAACATGATAGTACCCGCGGGTGTTTCATAACAGCCACGTGACTTCATACCGACATAACGGTTTTCAACAATATCATCACGGCCAATGCCATTTGCACCACCAACCTTATTAAGATATTCCATCACTGTCGCTGGCGACATTTTCTCACCATTAATGGCAACGATATCGCCTTTTTCATATTCAAGCTCAAGGTAAGTGGGTTCATCCGGTGCGGCCTCGGGTGAAACACTCCAGCGCCACATGTCCTCTTCTGGCTCAGCCCAGGGATCTTCTAAAATATCACCTTCATATGAAATATGGAGCAAGTTGGCATCCATTGAATAAGGTGATTTTTTACCCTGCTTGGCAAAATCAACCGGGATTTCATGTTCTTTGGCATAAGCCATCAATGATTCACGCGAATTCAAATCCCACTCACGCCACGGCGCAATCACTTTCACATCCGGCATCAGGGCATAGGCGCCGAGTTCAAATCGAACCTGGTCATTACCTTTACCGGTCGCCCCATGTGAGATGGCATCCGCACCCACTTCCTTTGCGATTTCCACTAAACGTTTCGCAATTAAAGGACGAGCGATTGAGGTACCCAGCAGGTATTCCCCTTCATAAATAGTGTTTGCACGGAACATGGGGAAAACATAATCACGCGCATATTCTTCGCGTAAATCTTCAATGTAGATTTCCTTCACACCCATAGCTGTTGCTTTAGCTCGCGCGGGCTCAACTTCTTCACCCTGACCAATATCCGCGGTGAATGTCACCACTTCACAGCCATAGGTATCTTCCAGCCATTTCAGAATAATTGAGGTATCAAGGCCACCAGAATATGCCAACACTACTTTTTTTACGTCACTCATTACCAAGCTCCACTTCCCGGGCAATCCCGAACAAGTATTTTATTAATGGATTAGAAATTAGGGGCGGATTATACCCGAGATTATGAAAATTCGCGTTGAATTTTTACTTTGCTGAAATTTTACTCTGCTGGCATTTATTTCACTAACCTGACTTCAACGCGACGGTTTTTAGCACGGCCAGTCTTGGTACGATTATTATACTTGGGATCTTTCTCACCCTTAGCCATGATAACAAAGCGTTGCGGATTAACCCCTCTTTTTACAAGGTATT
>JAOUOK010000066.1 GCA_029880425.1 Gammaproteobacteria bacterium | reverse complement strand
TACGACTGGGGATAAGGCTGCCCATATAGATATCGTTTTAAATGGTAAAGCCGGAACGGCAATGGCAGCCTGGAAACAATTAAATGATTTAGAAATCGCCGCTGTTGTTACCTATGAGCGTAATACCTGGGGTAATAATACTAATGATACTGTTCAACCTGCTGATGTTAAATCAGCGCGTAAGTAATTGGAGAACGAAGTAATGAGTGCAGTGACACACGAAGAACATCACCATGACGAACCTCCAAAAGGTTTTAAGCGTTGGTTATATAGTACAAATCATAAAGACATAGGTACCATGTACCTGGTATTCGCCCTGGTAATGTTATTCCTGGGTGGTGCGATGGCTATGCTTATTCGTGCTGAATTATATATGCCGGGATTACAAATTCTTGATCCCGATTTATATAACAACCTGGTAACGGATCATGCATTAATCATGGTATTTGGTGTTGTAATGCCAGCAGCTGCGGGTATGGCAAACTGGATGATTCCAATGATGATTGGTGCACCCGATATGGCCTTACCTCGTATGAATAATATGAGTTTCTGGCTATTACCTGCTGCAGCAGTTTTACTTGTTTCATCTTTACTTGTTCAGTTTATTCCTGGTACAGGTACACCAGTAAACACGGGGTGGACACTTTATCCACCGCTTTCAGTCCAGGTCGGGCTGGGTATGGATCTGTTGATTTTCACTGTTCACCTGTTGGGTATTTCTTCCATCATGGCGTCAATCAATATCGTTACTACCATACTTAATATGCGTGCGCCAGGTATGAAAATGATGGATATGCCATTGTTTGTCTGGGCATGGTTCTTCACCGGTTTATTGCTGGTTATCATCATGCCTGTACTTGCGGGTGGTGTAACGATGTTACTGTTTGACCGTCACTTCGGTACAAGTTTCTTTGATGCAGCCGGTGGTGGTGATCCTGTTTTATTCCAGCATTTATTCTGGTTCTTCGGTCATCCAGAAGTATATGTTCTGTTATTACCGTCGATTGGTGTATTAGGCCTGGTAATCCCAACATTTTCTCGTAAACCTCTGTTTGGTTACAAACCCCTGGTTTACTTCATGGGTGTGTTATTTGTATTGGGATTGATCGTATGGGCTCATCATCAATATACGATTGGTATGTCATTAGGAGCTACCATGTACTTCATGATAGGAACAATCATGATATCCATCCCGATTGGTTTGATGATTTTTAATTTCATCTTCACCATGTGGCGTGGTTCGATGACATTTGAGACTCCGATGTTGTTTGCGATTGCAATTATATTGATGTTCTCATTTGCGGGGGTTACAGGTGTTATGTTGGCGGTAGTGCCCGCTGATTTACAATATCATGATACCTATTTCGTAGTGGCACATTTCCATTACGCCTTGATACCGGGTGCAGTATTTGGCCTGTATGCAGGGGTGTTTTACTGGTTACCGAAATGGACCGGTCATATGTATGATGAAAAACTGGGTAAGATTTTCTTCTGGTGGACAACATTGGCATTTAATATGACATTCTTCCCACAGCATTTTTCTGGACTTGCAGGAATGCCTCGAAGAATCGTTGACTACAATATTCAATTTATCGAGTTTAACCAGATTTCAAGCATTGGCGCATTTGCCTTTGGTTTATCGCACCTGTTATTCCTCTACATTATTATTAAAACGGTTAAGGGTGGTGAGAAAGCACCTGCTAAACCATGGGATGGTGCACAAATTGGAACGCCTGGACTTGAGTGGACATTACCGTCACCACCTCCATTCCACAGTTTCACAACACCGCCTAAATTGAAATAACAGGTAAGTAGTTATGAATGAAAATAATGAAATAGAAAAAAAAGATATGACAAAAGCCAACATATGGATAGCTGTCGCGCTTGGAATTATTGCGTTAACGGTTGCGATAACACCATTTTTCTATCTTAATAATGCTGTCATAACCGGATGAGTTCAGATTTAAAAGAGTCAGCTACACAACAAAATAAAAAAACAGTTGGGCGACTATTTTTACTTGTTGTTGGTATGTTTGGATTTGGCTTTTTTATTATGCCACCGCTGTATGGTTTGATATGTGACATAACAGGTAGTACTAACATTTTAAATGGTGGCACTACCGGAAGAATAACTGAAGCTGATCTTTTTAAATCGAAAGTTGATAAAAACAGGGTGATAACCGTTCAGTTTGATTTAACTAAAAATGCTGATTTACCATGGGAAATATACCCCATGGTAAAAACAATGGAACTTCATCCGGGTGAGGTTAAAGAAATTGCTTATTTTGCAAAAAATAATTCAGATAAAACTATTGTTGCGCAGGCTATCCCGGGTGTAACACCGTGGCAGGCAACAGAGCATTTTAATAAAACAGAATGTTTTTGTTTTCAGAAGCAGGAACTTAAACCCGGTGAAAGCAAAAAAATGCCTTTAAGGTTTGTTATAGATCATAAGCTACCAAATGAGCTTAAAACAATAACGCTGTCTTATACGTTTATGGATACAGACAGGAATAAATTAAAGAAAACAAAAAATATTCCACAACTTCATAGTTCGTTATGAGGCAAAACCTTATACAACTATTTAAATTTAAGGGGAAGACATGAGTACTGCAGATCAGAGTTACTTTATACCAGAGCCCAGTCGATGGCCTGCTGTTGCCGTTCTGGGATTGTTTTTTACAGTATTAGGTGTGTCGTTATGGGTCAATGATATAAGCATCGGACCCTATGCAGTAGCCCTTGGTATGCTGGTAACGGTGTATTTATTTTTTGGCTGGTTCGGTGATGTTATTGATGAGAGCATGTCAAAGAAATATAACGAAAGTGTAGATCGTTCTTTCCGCCAGGGAATGTTCTGGTTCATTACCTCGGAAGTATTTTTCTTTATTACGTTCTTTGCCTGCCTTTTCTATTTCAGAAATATCTCTTTACCCTGGCTCGGGGGAGAAGGACAACTAGGTGAGTCGAATATATTATGGGAAGGGTTTAAGTACAGCTGGCCAGTTGTAAATCTTCCAGATCTTACGGGTGGCATAAAAGGTGAGTACACTCAATTAATTGAACCAATGGGTGCAGGTGGTATTCCTGCTTACAATACTATTATCCTGTTATCAAGTGGTGTGACATTAACATGGGCGCACTGGGGACTTAAGAAAGGCAATAAGTCTCAGTTAATGCTGGGCATGATTGCAACAATTGCGCTTGGTCTAGTCTTCTTTGCTTTACAGGCATATGAATATTATCATGCCTATGCTGAATTAGGATTAACACTTAATTCTGGTATTTACGGTTCAACTTTTTATATGTTGACGGGGTTCCATGGTTTCCATGTAACGATTGGTACCATTATGTTAATCGTAATTACGGTTCGTTGTGGGAAAGATCATTTTACTTACGAAAATCATTTTGCCTTTGAAGGCGTGGCCTGGTACTGGCACTTTGTTGATGTAGTCTGGTTAGGTTTGTACGTATTTGTTTACTGGTTGTAAGAAAAAAATAAACCAGCTGAAAAAAAGGCGCCCAGTTAAAATGGGGCGCCTTTTTATTTTAAGAAATGTTTTTTTATTAAGTTCTGAATATCAGCTTGTTATCCACCAATACCGTGTGGTTTTAAATCACCAAAATAATAACCTGCAAAAACTAACACGAACAAGGTAATAGATAATGCAACACGTAAAGTCAAAGAAGTAATAACACGATTTGATTTACCATCATCTTTTGCCAGGAAAAACATACCAGCCCCAAGGCTGATTAAAATTAATATGAAATTAATAACTATTAATATTTTTATCATTGTCGTTACCCAGTAAAGTTAATATATAATACTTTAACACATATATGATATTTTCAAATTATAAATTCCGGTTCTCTTTGCTGGGTACCATTTTGGGCCTGCTAGGCATTCTCTTGTTTTCATCTTTAGGTACGTGGCAGGTTTTTCGTGCTATGGAAAAAGAAGAATTACAAAAAAAAATGGATTTTAAGTATGAGGAAAAAACATTCATACTTAAGCGCGGCATCAATAATATAGAATCAAAAAATTATATCCAGGTAGAAGCTATCGGTCATTATGACAAAATAAATGAAATACTGATTGATAATGCAATTCATAAAGGGCGTGCAGGTTATCACGTCCTGACTCCGTTTATTCTTAAAGAAGATCAGTCAGTGATCATGGTCAACCGGGGTTGGATACCAGTTAACAGGGATAGAAGTGTATTACCAGAACTTAAAACACCTGATGGAAGATTACATATTTCTGGTATTATTGCGCCGCCTAAATCTAAGCCACCGTTGATACTTGGTGAGCCTGATATCTCAAGTAAGCTTTGGCTTTATTTTGATGAAAAAGTATTTGAAAAAAAAATCGGCCAGCCAATATTACCCATGATAATTTTGTTAGGTGAAAACGACGAGCATGGCTACATCAGGAAATGGCCAAAATATGAAGGAAAAGCCAGTATGCATATTGGCTATGCTATACAATGGTATGCCTTTGCATTAATTGTTCTAGTGACATACCTTGGTGTTAATTTTAAAAAAATAAAGCAAAGTTTTTAATACATTCGGCTTAAATGAAAATATTTTAAAGAAACAAGGATAACAGAAAGTAAAGATTATGAATGAATCGCAAAACTCTCCCAATGAAATAAAAAAGAAAAATAACAGGACATTATGGGTAATGGTTTTTTTGTTTGGTTTACCTTACCTTGTTGCATTTTACTTTTATTTTGGTACTGATAAATTTACTTTAGATAAAACAAATTATGGAACAATTATATCTCCAGCCCGCGCTATACCGGATGTTGAACTTATAAAACCGGATAATTCAAAATTTCGACTTTCATCCTTAAAGGGTAAATGGGTTTTGGCTTCAATAGGAAACAGTGATTGTAAGCAGGACTGTATTGATAATTTGTATAAGATCCGGCAGATAAAAAAAGCGGTAGGGCAAGAGTACAAAAGAATAACAAAGCTTTTTTTTCTTAAAGATAAAAATAATATTGAGTCATTTGAAAAATTATTAAAAGAATATCCTGGTATGGATGTAATAATGCCATCAGGAAATGATTACAATAATCACCTGTCAAATTTTTTTTATGAAAATAAAGAAGTAGAAAACGGTATTTTTATTATTGATCCTTTAGGTAATTATATGATGTTTTATCCGAAGGGTGCAGATGCATCAAAAATACTTAAAGATGTACAGCGTTTATTAAGAGTGTCTAAAGTGGGTTAAAATTGATACGGATCAATATTGTGATTAAAAAATGTAGGGCTTTGATTAACTGGTTAAAAGATACTACGGATAACTGTTTTAATTAAAATTACAATTAACTATCTGCAAAGCCTGTAAATAGTTTGTATCTTAAGGGTCCTTTTGGTAACTTAATATTTTCCCGTGAAGACTGACTCGAAGAAAAGATTTAATTAAAGTTTTCACCATTTCATTAAAAAAATCCTGAGTAGGATAAAAGATTTTAATTGGAAATCCATAATGAATAAATCGGCATTTTTTAAACTGGCTTTTGCCGCTACTTGTTTAGCGTATGTTGTTATTCTGTTAGGGGCATATACACGACTCGCTGATGCCGGGTTGGGTTGTCCTGACTGGCCAGGTTGTTATGGCCATGTAGGTGTTCCAAAAACGGCTGAAGAAATCGCCGCTGCAAATCAGGCATTTCCTGAGCGCCCGGTTGAAGCTGCAAAAGCCTGGAAAGAAATGATTCATCGGTATTTTGCCAGCACCCTGGGATTATTAATTTTTGCGCTTGGCATTATTGCAATTAAAAAACGTAGTGAAGCTGGCCAACCATTTAAACTTCCGCTTTTTCTTATGGTATTGGTTGTGTTCCAGGGTTTACTGGGCATGTGGACAGTAACAATTAAAGTACATCCCACTATCGTGATGTCACACCTGATGGGTGGCCTGACCACACTGTCATTATTATGGTGGTTAAGTTTACGTACCGGCCAGCTCTTTCAACCCGCACAAGCTAAAATATCCGATTTTTCGGCGCTGAAATCAGTTGCCATGGTTGGCTTAATTATCGTTGTATTACAAGTTATGCTAGGTGGCTGGACAAGTTCTAATTATGCAGCATTACATTGTAATGAATTCCCGACCTGTACCGGTGGTGAGTATTTTCCACCAATGAATTTTTCCGAAGGTTTTACATTATTACATGAGTTTGGAAAAAATTATGAGTTTGGTGTAATGAGTAATGAAGCACGGATTGCTATTCACACAACACATCGTTTAGGTGCAGTTATTACCGCATTATTTGTTATCTGGTTAGGATTAAAAATATTATTAACACCAGCTTATCGCCCACTTAAAAATATGGGGATAGCCCTGCTCGTTATAGTAGTATTCCAGTTCCTTTTAGGTGTATCAAATATCGTATTTTCTTTGCCATTACTGGTGGCAGTAGCGCATAATGGCGGCGGTGCATTGTTAATTTTGGCATTAGTAACTTTAAATCACATGGTTAGAAGTCAAAGTAGCGATAGATAAACTTACTAAGAATTTACTGATTGAAATACTTCTAACGGCGATATATCTCCATGAAATTTTTTACTACCTGTAATGACTATTACGAGTTATGTAAGCCACGCGTCGTTATGTTGTTGGTTTTTACAGCTGTTATCGGCATGTTCCTCGCAACACCGGGGATGGTGCCCTGGGAACCGCTGGTGTATGGCACCTTAGGAATTGGCCTGGCGGCTTCTTCAGCTGCAGCGATCAACCAGGTGGTTGATCAGAAAATCGATATGGTCATGAGCCGTACCGAAAGGCGCCCATTACCACAAGGTAACGTAACAAATACCCAGGCACTTGTTTTTGCTATCTTGCTTGGCGTTATTGCCATGATAATTTTGACTTTCCTGGTTAATGGTTTAACAGCATGGTTAACATTTTTATCATTGATCGGTTATGCCGTGATCTACACTATGTTTCTAAAACATGCGACGCCACAAAATATTGTTATCGGTGGTGCCGCAGGTGCAGCTCCACCGGTTCTTGGTTGGACCGCGGTAACTGGAACAATTGACCCGAATAGTCTCTGGTTATTTTTGATTATATTTACCTGGACGCCCCCCCATTTTTGGGCGCTGGCGATTCACCGCAAAGATGAATATGCCAAGGTGAAGGTGCCAATGCTTCCCGTGACTCATGGTGTAAAACACACGGCACGCCAAGTTTTGCTCTATACCATTATTATGAGTGGTGTGACCATCATGCCATTTGTGACCGAAATGAGTGGTATCGTTTATTTAATTGGTGCGCTGATTTTAAACGCAATATTTCTTTATTACGCGATTAAAATGCAATCAGGAAAAGATCCATCCATTCCAATGAAAACATTTGGGTACTCGATTATTTACCTGATGTTGTTGTTCGCATTGCTGTTAATTGATCATTATTTACCCCGTTCTTTTTAACTTTAACGCGTTAACCTGTTGTTTCCCTTAGGTATTTAGTCTTTGTGAAAGTTAATATACTTACCCGTTGACAACTGTGTATATACACTTATAATATGCGTGCATATGCACACTAGAGGTAGGTATGAATACAGAAATCGAAAGCGATGTACCTGATTGCATTAATATGCAAAT
>JAOUOK010000065.1 GCA_029880425.1 Gammaproteobacteria bacterium | reverse complement strand
CAGATGTTTCATTATAGGCAGGTTGATCCTGCTGATTAAGAACAAAATGAATAGCAGTAATACCAGTAATAATATCAACGAAACCGGTTCCAGTTTTCCTTAAATTTTTTCTTAAGTGATTACGTGTCCAGCTGGATAATAAAGTTTGAATAGTTGATTTAAATAAAATGTTATTACCTAATCTAATAGCGCCCTCATCATCAATTTTGTTCAGGTAAGCGCTGAGTAATGCTTGCAGTTTAGAGGTTGTTAAGTAATAACGATCTAATGTTTGTTTTGTATTATCTTTTTGTGTGCCAATAAGATATGGAGGAACATCACTAATTAAGTTTAATATAAAACAGGTTTTTTTATCATCTGGTTCATTTTGAAGTATATCGATATTTTTAATCCATAAAGGCATTAACTTTTGCACTTCTAGCTGGGTTTTATAATCAATATCATTGCTTGATAAAAGTGATAGTAAAAGTAGCTTTTTAAATTCGTAATGAAGTGAGGTTTTTTCATTCTCTTCTGAGTAATTTGAATAACTTTTGTTAAGCAGTTTTAAATTTTCAGATTGTTGGTAACACCAAAAAATATCACGCCATCTACCTTTATTATAAGGTTGATATGTTAGTTGTTGGCTGTAAAAAATTTGTGAGCTATATATGAGCGTACGATGTATTGCCAGGGTAAAGGGTTTTTTCCAGCCAAAAGGTTTTTTTGAAAATAATTTTTTTATGATAGTTTTATAGCTTAAGAGAATTTCACTAAGCAGAGAATTTGTAACATGAATGGCATTGCGTGTTTTTGTGTTGAGCGGCAAAGAGACGTCTGAAAAATATTTTGATAAACGTGGATAAAGTAATGCAAGTGTGGGTGCAATCGTTTCCAGAAATTCAATATGTTGGTCGAGTATGTTTTCCTGCTTATTTACCTGGCGTAAAGCATGGTAAAGTTGCTTACTTGCTTCGCCAGTACTACCCATTGGAAGATTATTGACCCAGGTTTTTACAAATGCAGGCTGAATATTAAAAATATTCTTTTTTAAAGCCTGTTTGCTGGTTTTTTGAGTGGCCAATTTAATATCCGATAATCAATGAATAAGAATGTATGTCGAATGAATTGAAGAAGCTGCAATTTCATTCCAGATATATCGATACTTGTTGTTATTGTTTATATTAGTATTGAAATTTATTTATCCACAAGCTATGTCCGTGATAATTAACACAAATTTGCAAATAGCAGTGTTTTTGAGCAAAAAATTGAAAAAGCCAATTGGCTAAAGTTTAAGCAATACGTACAATAGCGGCCTTAATTTTATCTTGTTACAGGTATTTGATTCCATGTTTTATCAGCAGCAATTTGATGTGATTATTGTCGGTGGTGGCCATGCTGGTACAGAAGCCGCGTTGGCGGCCGCACGAATGGGGGTTTCTACACTGCTTTTATCGCACAATATTGAAACTTTGGGACAAATGAGCTGTAACCCGGCAATTGGTGGTATTGGTAAAGGTCACCTTGTTAAAGAAATTGATGCCCTTGGCGGGTTAATGGCAAAGGCGATTGATAAAGCGGGTATCCAGTTTCGAATACTTAATGCCAGTAAGGGCCCTGCTGTTCGGGCTACGCGTGCCCAGGCTGACCGGGTTTTATATAAGCAAGCTGTGCGTGAAACCCTGGAAAATACTGAGAACTTAACCCTTTTCCAACAAGCTGTGGATGATTTGATTGTTGAAAATGGCCAGGTCACCGGCGTGGTAACCCAAATGGGTTTGAAATTCAAAGCTCAGACCGTGGTTTTAACCGTAGGTACTTTTCTAGGTGGTTTGATTCATATTGGGCAATCACATTATGAAGGTGGGCGTGCAGGTGATCCTCCATCAAATGCTCTTTCACGCCGATTACGTGAATTGCCATTTAATGTTGAGCGTTTAAAAACTGGAACACCTCCCAGGATTGATGGTAAAACGATAGATTTTAGCCAAATGGAACAACAACCGGGTGATACCCCGACACCAGTATTTTCTTTTTTAGGTAAGCGAGAAGATCACCCAGACCAGTTGAGTTGTTACATCACCTACACCAATGAAAAAACCCATGACATTATTCGCGGTGGTTTGGATCGTTCACCAATGTATAGTGGTGTTATTGAGGGGGTTGGACCACGCTATTGTCCTTCAATT
The DNA here is from genome assembly GCA_029880425.1 of Gammaproteobacteria bacterium. Taxonomy (GTDB): domain Bacteria; phylum Pseudomonadota; class Gammaproteobacteria; order UBA6429; family Thiohalophilaceae; genus JAGLTQ01. Next base: position 5,546 of record JAOUOK010000065.1, on the reverse strand, counting down.
GAAGATAAAGTGGTACGATTTGCTGATAAAATCTCCCATCAGCTATTTATTGAACCTGAAGGACTCAGTACCCACGAAGTCTATCCAAATGGTATTTCAACAAGTCTTCCGTTCGATGTGCAACTTGATTTAGTTCATTCAATTAAAGGCTTTGAAAACGCTTTTATTATGCGTCCCGGTTACGCAATCGAATATGATTACTTTGACCCACAAGATTTGATGCCTTCACTTGAAACCAAGCATATGAAAAACTTGTTTTTTGCCGGACAAATTAATGGCACAACAGGTTATGAAGAGGCAGCAGCCCAGGGATTAATCGCGGGAATGAATGCAGCACTTAAAGTGCAAGGTAAAGAATCATGGACCCCGCGACGTGACGAAGCCTATATTGGGGTATTGATTGATGATTTGATTACCTGTGGAACCCAGGAACCCTATCGTATGTTTACTTCACGTGCGGAGTACCGCTTGATGCTACGTGAAGATAATGCCGATTTACGGTTAACAGAAAAAGGCCGTGAGATTGGACTGGTAGATGATGAGCGTTGGCAGAAGTTCGAAGCAAAAAGAAACGCGATAGTGACAGAACAGCAACGTTTACATGAAAATTTTATTCGTCCTGAAAATATCTCGCTAGCGGAGCAAGAACGCGTATTTAATAAAACCTTAACACGAGAAGCGCGGCTAGATGAATTACTTCGTCGTCCCGATGTAAGTTATAAGGATCTTATGAGCCTTTCGAGTACTGAACACCCAGAAATAGACCCGGTTGTAGCTGAACAAGTGGAGATCCAGGCAAAATATTCGGGCTATATTGAGCGGCAGCGTGATGAAATAGAAAAGCAACAACGTCATAACGAAAAGGTTATTCCTGAATCATTTGATTATTCAGTTATTTCAGGATTATCGGCTGAAGTTCAGGAAAAACTCAAAAAAATACGTCCTACTACAATTGGCCAGGCCTCCCGTATTCAAGGTATGACGCCTGCTGCAATTTCATTATTACTGGTATTTTTGAAGAAACAAAAGCGTAACGGTGGTGTGCAAAATGCAAACAAAAATATTAAAGAGGCCTAATTTTTAAAATAATCACGTTTTCTTAGATTTTTTATGAATAAACTCGATTCTTAGCAGTCTGCTAAATGGAAATAACAAAGACACTAAGGAGAAGGTTATGAAACGTATTATTTTATTTTTAAGCTTTATCGCACTTATTCCCGTTCACTCAATGGCCAGTGAAAATGGCATGATTAATAAAAAGAGTCATTTCAGTGTTAAAGCAACATTAGATCGCCTCGAAAATGTTTTACGTAAAAAAGGTATTACGATAGTCACACGCTGGAGTCATGATGCGGGTGCGAAGAAGGCGGGAATTGGTCTACGCCCTACAGAGTTATTAATTTTTGGAAATCCTAAAATGGGCAGTCATTTTTTTACCAGTGAACAAACTGCCGGGATTGATCTACCGATGAAAGCTTTGGCCTGGAAAGATAAGGCAGGACAGGTTTGGTTAACTTATAATGATCCCCAGTATATTGCGAATCGTCATAAGATTGGTGACCGGGTTGCAGTTGTTAAAAAAATGACGGGTGCTCTGAATAAGTTGACTAACGTGGCAACCGGGAACAAATAAGAAGCATGAAGAGTTTGTGAAACAGAGTAATTTATCAACAATTTTATCTAACGGGCTGCAGCAGTTAAATCTGCTGCAACCTGTTGATGATAAACAGCAAGCTATTTTAATAAAGTATGTAGAATTACTGGATAAGTGGAATAAAACTTATAATCTCACCGCGGTACGTGATCCTGCTCAAATGGTTACCCGTCATATCCTTGATAGTTTATCGATTTGTACTTATCTTCGGGGAAAACATGTCTTAGATGTTGGAACTGGCGCAGGTTTGCCTGGTGTTGTTCTTGCCACGGTTTTTCCCAATCACGAATTTACCTTGTTAGATAGCAATAATAAAAAGACAAGATTTGTCACTCAAGCGATTTCAGAGCTCGAGTTATCTAATGTAATTGTGGTACAGTCGAGAGTAGAAAATTTTCAATCTCCAGAGGCTTTTGACACTATAATAACCCGTGCTTATTCAGCAATTGGGAACATGGTGGAGCAGACAGCGCATTTATTAGCCGGTGATGGAGTATTTTTGGCAATGAAAGGAACCAACCCGGTTGCTGAAATAGAAGGTTTGCCTTCAAATTATATTATTGAAGAGAACCATATAATAAGAGTGCCTGGGCTTGATGAAGAAAGGCACTTACTGGAAATTAGAATCGTTAAGTAATTCTTCATATATACCACCATACTAAATTATTAAAAGGGAGTGGTCTGAATGAGCAAGATTATTGCTATTGCTAATCAAAAAGGCGGCGTAGGGAAAACGACGACTTGTATTAATCTTGCAGCATCCCTGGCTGCAACGCATCGTAATGTTTTACTTATTGATCTCGACCCACAGGGCAATGCCACCATGGGGAGTGGGATTGATAAAAATGATGTGGGTGCAACGACATGCGAATTATTGCTAGGTGAGGTAAGCCTGGCGGATTTAGTTATTAAAAATGATGAAGTTAAATATCATATCTTACCGGGTAATGGCGACTTAACGGCAGCTGAAGTGGCATTAATGGAAATGCCAAATCGTGAACGCAAACTACGCGATGCATTAGCGGATGTAAGAGATCAATATGATTATATATTAATAGACTGCCCGCCTTCTTTGAATATGCTCACTTTAAATGCATTAGTAGCAGCAAATTCAGTCATGATTCCTATGCAATGTGAATACTATGCATTAGAAGGTTTATCTGCCTTAATGGAAACCGTTGAAAGTATTCGTAGCTCGGTAAATCCAGGTCTCCAAATTGAAGGTTTACTTCGTACCATGTATGACCCACGTAATAATCTTGCAAATGATGTTTCTGGTCAATTACTGCTGCATTTTCCAAAAAAGGTATATCGCACCATTATTCCGCGTAATGTACGTTTGGCTGAAGCACCGAGTCATGGTATTCCCGTGTTGAATTATGATAAATCATCGCGTGGTGCCCTCGCCTACCTGGCTTTAGCGGGTGAAATATTGCGTAATGATGAAAATTCAACATTAATTGGTGCGAGCGCTTAATTTAGCGATTTTAATACAAGTAGGTTAAGGCGAAGTTTCAAATGGTTAAAAAACGTGGATTAGGTAAAGGGCTTGAAGCCTTACTGGGTTCTGGTGCGTCAAGTTTAAAAGATGACATGCCTTCGGCAACGGAATCCGCAATGGCTGAATCTGTTAACACCGATCCCAATGCAGAATTTCAACATCTTGCTATTGATGTTATTCAACGTGGCCGTTTTCAGCCTCGAACTAATTTTAATCTTGATGCCTTACAAGAATTAGCTGATTCAATTAAAGCTCAGGGTGTGGTGCAACCGATTGTTGTACGTCCACTATCCGCAACCCCGGGCCAGTATGAGTTAGTGGCGGGTGAGCGTCGTTGGCGCGCCGCACAGCTTGCTGAGTTACATGAAATTCCCGCTATTGTTCGTGATATCTCTGATCAAGAAACAATGGCCATTGCCTTAATTGAAAATATTCAACGCCAGGAACTCAATCCTCTTGAAGAATCAAAAGCATTGGTGCGCCTGGTTGAAGAGTTTGGGTTAACTCACCAAGAAGCGGCTGATGCGGTGGGTCGTTCACGCGTTTCAGTTTCTAACCTTTTACGCTTATTAACTTTAGAAATTGATGTGCAACATATGCTTGAAGATGGTCAACTTGAAATGGGTCATGCGCGAGCAATTTTAGGTTTGCAGGGCGCCAAGCAGTTACAAGCGGCAAGGGAAGTAGCGCATAAAGGACTATCTGTACGTGAAACTGAACAGCTGGTTCGTCGATTAAATAAACCTGAACCTGAGAAAGCTGAAAAAACGGGTTTAGATCCAGATACTAAGCGATTACAGGACGAGTTATCTGAAAAGCTGGGGGCTAAAGTCGTTTTTCAGCATGGAAACAAGGGTAAAGGTAAAATGCTGATACATTATAATAGTATTGATGAACTTGACGGCATTTTAGAACACATAAAATAATTCCCTTTCTTAAGTTTTAAACCTTAATTAAAAAAATTATAGATCCACATATCACGATTAAAAAATGGTTAATGGCATTTTATTAGGATTACAAAAATGCTTAAAAAGCCATAAATCTCATAGATTATGTTAAGTAATGAATTTGATAACTAATTTTTAACGAAAAAAACTTAATTAATATTCAATTAACCTTCTCTGTTTCTTGTTATTATTTCATTAAGTACTAATATACTATATTAATATTTTATTAAGTGCTTATATTCCTTGTATTTTATTGGGTTATTAAACAATTTATTGACCCTAATTGATGCCTCGACTATAATTCGCGCGCTTTGAGCCTATAGAGCATCGTTAATTTAATTCTGGTGGTGTGGAGAGTTTCATTTTTAAAATGCAATCGCTATCAAACAGCGCATTTGACCACACACTTCGAAAGATTCTTCTGGTTCAACTTGGCCTGGTTATCCTCACCGCGGTGATACTTTCCCTGGTCAAAAGTCATAGTTATTTTTGGGCAACGCTATACGGCGGGGCCATTATCATAGCCAGCACAAGTTTTTTTGGTTGGCGGCTAAGGATTGCGACACAAACTGACTTAAATAGACCTGCTGAAAATACAGTAAATTCAGTGGAGTTATTTAAAGGTATCTTTTTACGTTTTGTGTTGGTAATCGTGTTACTCGCATTAGGGCTGGGTTGGTTAAAGTTAACACCCGCAGGCGTTTTGTCTGGTTTTGTTGTTGCCCAATTGGCGTTTTGGTTTAGCCGCACTAGCTATGGTGTAACAAGGCGTAAATAAAATTGACACCTTGTTAATAAACAGTTTTTTTAAAAATTTTTTAGGTTAGTAATCACAATGGCAAGCGAAGCAATTACTTCTGCAGATTATATTAAGCATCACTTAACAAACTGGACTTATGGCCAATTTCCTGAAGGTCATGAACAAGCTGGACAATGGGGCTTTGCTCAGACTGCAGCTGAAGCCAAATCAATGGGTTTTATGGCGATTCATGTTGATACCATGTTGTGGTCCCTTATTACCGGTTTCGTATTTTTGTATTTCTTTGCCAAAGCAGCAAAAAAAGCAACTGCAGATACACCTTCTGGTTTCCAAAATTTTGTAGAAATGCTGGTTGAGTTTGTACAAACCAGTGTACGTGGTTCATTTACCGCAAAAAATGACATGGTTGCGCCGCTTGCGTTAACCGTATTTGTCTGGATTTTCCTGATGAACTTGATGGACCTGGTCCCGGTTGACTGGATTCCCCATTTGTCAGGCTGGGTAGGTGCAACATTCTTTGGAATGGATCCCCATCATGTATATATGAAGATCGTACCGTCAACAGATCCTAATGCCACCATTGGTATGGCTTTCTCGGTATTCTTCCTGGTCTTGTTCTATAGTTTCAAGATGAAGGGTGTGGGTGGTTTCATGGGTGAGCTGACCCTGATGCCGTTCCAGTCA
>JAOUOK010000063.1 GCA_029880425.1 Gammaproteobacteria bacterium | reverse complement strand
CGAACAGGCTCAAGACCGGTTAATACCTCAATGGCATCAGAATTATAAGAACTGGACATATTTTAATCAGTTTTTTCTTGTGTAATGATAGAAGAATTTAAATTATTGGCCGATTGTACCCGAATTACGTCGGGCACAGTCAAGTGTTTAGTTGGCAAGGGAGCATCAAAATATGAAGATATAAGTGTTTTGCCAACACTTTCATGCTAACTATTCATTAAATATAAAAATTGAGACGATTTTATTATTGCTAAATTCAACAATATCGAACTGAATTTAATAAAAGTAAAAATTAATCAAACTTAATTCCAAGACGATGTCCTACTTCTTCGTAGGCTTCAATAACACCACCGAGCCCTTGTCTAAATCGATCTTTATCGAGCTTTTTACGGGTTTCAGCATCCCATAAACGGCATCCATCCGGGCTAAATTCATCACCAAGTAATAATTCACCTTTGAAGCGGCCAAACTCAAGCTTGTAATCCACCAGTAACATCCCTGCATCGGCAAACAATTTTTTAAGAACCTCATTAACTTTAAAGGTTAATGTTTTCATTTGCTCAATTTCATCATCACTGGCCCAACCAAAAGATCGAATGTGGTAATCGTTAAGCATGGGATCGTGTAAGGCATCATTCTTGAGGAAAAATTCAAAAGTCGGCGGATTCAGATCCAGCCCTTCATCAACACCTAAACGTTTACAAATGCTACCGGCGCTAATATTACGCACCACGCATTCAATCGGTAGCATATCAAGTTTTCGAACAACTGCTTCATCATCAGAAAGCAATTTCACGTGATGAGTTCTTATACCTGCCTGTTCCAGCTTTTCCATAATAAAAGCAGTAAATTTATTATTCACCATACCTTTGCGATCAAGCTGCTCGACTTTTTCACCATCAAAAGCAGACGTGTCATTTCTAAAATGAATAATAAGATAGTCATCATCATCCGTGGTATATACGGACTTTGCTTTACCTGCATAGAGCTCTGCTTTTTTTTCCATGATGGAAGGACCTTTGTTATCTTAAATATTTAAATATAGTCATGTTAAAGTGTGTGCTTCAGTACCCGCCAGTCTAACCCTTCATCCTGTGAGGCCACTTCTATCCATGAAGCATCCATATCAAGTGCTTCACTCATTTTATTCCTTGCTAATGCAACCGTATTATTTTTTTCACTAATATGAGATGCCACTAAATATTGTAACCTTGATATATCAACAGTAGTTAATAAATTTTTAGCCTGGCCGTTATTTAAATGCCCATAATCTCCACCAACCCGTTGTTTTAATGATGGTGGATATGAACCCTTTGCCAGCATTTCTTCATCATGATTCGCTTCCAGAATAAAAGCATCACAACCAGAATACTGCTCTTCTATATACGGCGTAATTGAACCGGTATCGGTTAACACACCAATACGCCAGTCGCCATCACTAAATACAAACTGGCAGGGTTCTCTTGCATCATGCGGTACGGGAACAGGCTGAATCTGTATTGAATCAATAGCAAACTCTTTATGAATATCAATACAATTCCACTGCCCCAGTTTAATGAGCTCTTCAAACTTTGCCGCTTTTGCCGTGCCGCGACTAGACCACACAGGGATGTGATATTTTTTTGCCAGGCTTGCTACACCCCGAACATGATCACCATGCTCATGAGTAACCAGGATTGCACTTACTTGTGTCACATCACGTGATAAGCGCTGCAACCTTCTTTCAGTTTCACGCATTGAAAATCCGCAATCCACTAATAAGGCAGTTCCATCGGCTTCGATTAAGGTACTGTTACCCCGGCTACCACTACCCAGTGATGAAAATTGCAAATTAAATATTCCCCAGTTTATACTTTTCTTAATCCAGGTATAATTTTAAATCTTTTAATAGCTGGTTTACAAAACGAGCATCCGCTTTTGCACCGGTTGTTTCATATAAACTAATCACTGTTTGGCTGTCTTTATCTTCAACCCGCAACAAGTAGCGATCTTTTAAATCAACTTCATCACTTGAAAACAGACTTGCCAGCCAGCCTTTATCTGCCTTTATCTTTTCACGGAAATCATCACTGATACGTAAATAAAATAACCCATCGGAACGATTGCGGTCATCAACCAGTAACCCAATGCGATCTAAAGCAATACCAACACGACGCCAGGTTCGATCAAAGCCTTCGGCCACCTGTAAGACTTTCGTTCCATTTTTATCAATAATACGGGTGCGTTCCTGGGGCTTAATTTTTGCAACTAATTTTTTCGCACTGGCTTTATCCATATCCCGGAATATTAAAAATCGCTGATACATTTCAGCTTCAAGCTCGGGATCGGAGGGCCTTCTTACCCAGGTTACTGCAAACGTTCCTGTATTACCTGCAGTTTCTTCAGTTGCTTTTTGCTCCATACCCTGATGACTAATAAACAAACGAGTTATGTTAGGATTACTTGTTTTTTCTAAGCGGGCACGATATTTATCGCGATAACCAGTTGATGTAATCCGGTTTAATAACTTAGAAAACCAGTTGGTTGGAAGAGTAGCCAAGTTCTCTACCCAGTTAGTTTCAATCACTCCAAGCAGTTTATCTTCACGTTTAAGCTCAAAACCAACTTCAGTAAAAAATACCCGTAGTTTCGGCCATAAGTTTTCTGCAGTTGCATTAATTTCTAACCACTGATACGCCCCATCACGAATGACTTTTACTCCCTTAAGACTGGCGGGTGTAACCTTGTCACCTTTGTATTCAGTATTCGTATATGCCGAATAAGTCGAGCCATCTGCTGCAATACTGGGTAAGGCGAGACCATCGGTAATATCTGGTTGTGAAAGATCAGGCGGAACATCCAGCTTGGAGTAATCTTTTTGTTCTTCTGTATTATAAACTCCCTTCCATCCAGAGGTACTTGAACACGCGGTTAAATTAATTAACAACGTAACAACTAAAACAACACGTAACATACAAATTCTCACTTAGCGTTTAAGATAACACGTTTGCCTGGCGCATCGCCTGGCGAAGTGTTTCATGATACTGCTCTGAAAATACCGTCAGCGGTAATCGAATACCGTCAGGAATCATGCCCATTTCAAATAAGGCCCATTTTACAGGTATTGGATTCGCTTCAAGAAAAAGGTTCTCATGTAACCCGATTAAATTTTCATTTAATGTAACCGCTTTCTCACGCTCACCATTTAACGCGGCGGTACACATGTCATGCATTTGAGCAGGTGCAATATTTGCTGTCACAGAAATATCGCCCTTTGCGCCCAATAAAATGGCCTCCATCGCTGTCGCATCATCACCACTATAGACATCAAAATCATCGCTACAACGGGAGATAATATCTGTAATTCGTGAAATATCACCGGTGGCTTCCTTCACACCTACGATATTCGGAATTTTTGATAAGCGCTCAATGGTCTCTGGCAACATATCGACCGCGGTCCGCCCCGGTACGTTATAAAGCACCTGGGGAATATCAACCGCTTCAGCAACTGCTTTATGGTGTAAAAACAAGCCTTCCTGAGTGGGTTTATTGTAATAAGGTGTCACCAGTAAACAGGCATCTGCACCCGCATCTTTGGCGCACTTTGTAAGCGTGATGGCCTCGGTGGTCGAATTAGCCCCTGTACCGGCAATAACTGGGATACGTCCGGCTACAAGCTCAACAATACGTTTCACCAGGGCGCAATGCTCATGTTCATCTAGCGTGGCCGATTCACCCGTTGTTCCCACTGCAATAATGGCATCAGTACCATTTTTCACATGAAATTCAATAAGTTGAACCAATGCCGCATCATCTACACTACCATCCGATTGCATCGGCGTAACTAAAGCAACCATACTTCCTTGAAACATATCGTTCCCCGTAAAAATGTCGGAAAAAAGAAACGCAAATGGTACTTGTCGCAAGCGGGGTAGACAAGTTTCATGACTAAAATAGATGGTATTAAGCCAATAATTTCACTTAGAAGGGCATAAATAACCCCGCTTCGACAGCTAATCCCGTTAGGAGTATGTTATCAGCCTTAAAAACCAACTTACTTTTTAGAAAATACAGGATACATTATGAGCAGCCAAGACAGTGAGAACCAGGAAGATTTAGGGACCAGAGAACTCCGTATCAACCCGATTATCCCCACCGAATCGGTATTGATTGCCACTGCTCGCTCGATGCGACCACAAAAAGCCGAGGAAGCCGCCCCGCGTGATACCCGTCATCATGTTGAGCGCTGTCCTTTTTGCCGCGGCAATGAAGACAAAACTCCCCCTGAAATTACCCGTACCCCAAAAGATGGTGACTGGGAAATTCGTATCGTAGAAAACCTCTACCCTGTTTTGGGTGATGATCGACAAAACCCGGATATGATATTTGGCTTACAACAAGCAATAAATGGCTACGGCCGTCATGAAGTCATCATTGATCATTCCCAGCATGGTATTGCGATTAATGAAATGAGTCCATCACATCTATCGATGTTATTTCAGACATACCAAAGCCGGATGAAAGAACTTTATGATTCAGATGACCGCTTAAAATATGTACTCGTATTTAAAAATTTTGGTCCTGCAGCCGGTGCCAGCATGGCCCATACTCATAGCCAGATCATCGCCACACCGGTTATTCCACAAAATGTTCAGGATGAGGTATCACACAGCAAGCAATACTATGAGAAACACCATAACTGTATTTTTTGTACACTGATTGACGAGGCTTTAACCTACGAAGCAACCATCTATGATCGTGACTCAGGAAAAATTGTTCGAAAAATTGATGTTGGCCAATATGTTATCGAACGTGGTGAACACTTTATTGCCATTAAACCCTTTGCCAGTCGCTATGAGTGGGAAGTCCATATCCTGCCACTGGTACACAAAAGTGACTTCCTCAAGGCAACAAAAGAAGAATTTGATGATTTTGCCCAGGTTTTAAAACGTACCATGCAACGACTTGATGCTGTTATTGGTGGTGCACAGTACAATTATTTCTTACATACCAATCCTCTGGACAAGCATTACGACAGTTGCCAGAACAGTTATCACTGGCACCTTGAAATTTGTCCACGCACCAGTATTCCTTCAGGGTTTGAACTGGGTTCAGGCTTATTTGTTAATACTGTCAGCCCTGAAGAAGCAGCAACACAGCTTCGCCATGCGGAGCTCGAAGATTAGAGATAACTCAGCTATAGTAAAAAACAGTTAAATAAAAATAATAAACTTAAGGTAATAACATGACTGTTGAAGTTAATAAAAAGGTTCCTGCATTTAACCTGCCTGCTACAGGTGAGCAGACTATCCGCCTTTCCAGCCTGAAAGGAAAAAATGTCATTATATATTTCTATCCCAAGGATAATACCCCAGGCTGCACCCAGGAGGGCCAGGATTTTCGCGATAATATTACAAAGTTTAAAAGGCAAAATTGCATCATACTGGGGGTATCACGTGATACCTTAAAAGCTCATGAAAACTTTAAAACCAAACATAAGTTTCCGTTTGATTTACTTTCCGATACTGAAGAAGAACTGTGTAAATTATTTGATGTGATCAAACTGAAGAATCTGTATGGCAAAAAACATCTTGGTATTGAACGCAGCACCTTCCTGATTAATGATAAAGGTGTGCTCAAGCAGGAATGGCGAAAAGTTAAAGTAAAAGGCCATGTTGAAGAAGTCTTAATCGCTGTCAAAGCACTTAACAAGGAAAGTCGGAAATAATTATGTCTCAACGTTTGTTTGTTTTAGATACCAATGTCTTAATGCACGATCCCACCGCCTTATTTCGTTTCCAGGAACACGATCTTTTCCTGCCGATGATGGTTCTGGAAGAGCTGGATAACAATAAGAAAGGCCGTTCAGAAGTTGCACGTAATGCCAGGCAAGCCAGTCGTTTTATTGATCAACTGGTTACTGATGCATCACCGGAACAAATTGAAAATGGGGTAACACTTAATTCAATTTTAAACCCGGAAGATAATAATCTTTCCAGTGGAAAGCTTTTTTTCCAGACCCGCTCGTACCAGGCGGCCTTACCCGAATATCTTCCAGGCAACTTGCCTGATAATAATATTCTTGGTACCACCATTGCCTTACATGAAAAATTTACTGGGCATGATATTACTTTAGTTACTAAAGATATAAACCTTCGTATTAAAGCGTCGGCCCTCGGAATTAAAGTCGAGGACTATCATAATGATCGTGTTCTTGAAGATGTGGATCTCCTTTACACCGGTACAGTCAAACTCAATGATGATTTCTGGGAACAGCATGCAAGGGAAATGGATTCATGGCTTGAAGAAGGCCGCACCTTTTATAAGTTACATGGACCAGAAGTTAAAAACTGGTACCCCAATGCCTTAATTTGTAGCCAGGATGAGGAGCAACCCTTTGAGGCTCTGGTCAGAAGTGTCGAAGGTGATACTGCAGTTATTGAAACAACCACCGACTACCAGGGTGGCTCACATTCTGTGTGGGGCATAACGGCCCGCAACCAGGAACAGAGTTATGCGCTTAACCTGCTTATGGATCCTGAAATTGATTTTGTCAGCCTGATTGGTATGGCAGGGACGGGGAAAACTTTACTCACGCTCGCTGCCGGACTTGAACAAACACTTGAGCAAAAACTTTATTCTGAAATAATTATGACCCGGGTTACCATTCCTGTAGGTGAAGATATTGGTTTCCTACCGGGTACTGAAGAAGAAAAAATGACTCCCTGGATGGGCGCACTGATGGATAACCTTGAAGTGTTAAATAAAAGTGAACATGATGCTTCCGATCCAAGTTTTTCCAGTGATTGGGGCCAGGCTGCGACCAATGACCTGATTGCGAACCGGATCAAAGTTCGCTCAATTAACTTTATGCGTGGCCGGACATTTTTAAACCGCTATATCATTATTGATGAAGCGCAAAACCTGACCTCGCATCAAATGAAAACATTAATCACGAGAAGTGGGCCCGGTACTAAAATTGTTTGTTTAGGTAATATTGCGCAGATCGATACGCCCTATTTAACGGAGACCACATCAGGTTTAACTTACGTGATTGATCGTTTTAAACAATGGGAACATAGTGGGCATATCACGCTTATTCGTGGTGAACGTTCTCGCCTCGCTGATTTTGCTTCTGAAGTCTTGTAAGTTAAAAATATTTTAGACTTCAACAGTCTCTTCACTGCTCAGGTGATCAACACGTGGCCAGGCGTGGATAACCGCACTGACCAGGGTCGCTAAAGGAATCGCAAAAAATACCCCCCAGAATCCCCACAAACCGCCAAATACCAGTACGCTAATAATAATAGCGATGGGATGTAAATTAACCAAACCCGAAAATAACCAGGGAACCAGCACCGTTCCATCTAAAGCCTGAGATATTCCAAAGAACCCCACCACCCAGAAAAACTCGTTACTCCATCCCCATTGGAAAAAAGCGATCAAGACGACCGGAATCGTTACTACAGCAGCGCCGATATATGGCACCAGAACAGAAATACCAACCAAGACCGATAACAGGATGGCGTATTTTAATCCTAAAATTGAAAATCCAATATAGGTAACAATTCCCACGACCAGGATCTCGATAAATTTACCCCGGATATATTTACCCAGTTGTAAATCCATTTCATCCGATACTTGTGAAACAAGTTTACGGTCCCGGGGTAAGATACTGCCGAACCAGTTCCAGATACGTTCCTTGTCTTTCATAAACAAAAAGACCAGTACAGGCACAAGAAAGATATAAACCGCCAGCGTAATTAAACCGGGGA
>JAOUOK010000062.1 GCA_029880425.1 Gammaproteobacteria bacterium | reverse complement strand
TTAACACGGCGTTTAACTGTCCCGATTGATCGTTTATACCATGCTGCGCAACTGGTAGGTAAGGGACAATGGCCGGAACCAGTTAAGGAAGAGGGAACAGAAGAGCTGGTTGTACTTGCAAGGGGATTTAATCGCATGAATATCCAGGTGAAGGAATTACTTGCTAACCGGACAACCCTGTTAGCCGGAATAGCCCATGACCTGCGTACACCACTGACACAAATTCAGTTAGCATTGTCTATGCTGCCCGATGATGGTGGTAATAAAAAACTTATGGATAGTATACGCAGTGATCTGGAGTTGATTAATCAGCTTATTGCTGAATCATTAAGTATTAGCCATGAGCTTTCACATGAGTCAGCACAAGATATCGATATTGTTAAGGAAATGGCTGAGATAGTAAAAAAGGTTGAGGAGATTCAGTCAGGCAATATCCTGATTGAATGGTCAACAGGAGCATCATGTCAGAGGGTATTACAACCGTTGGCGCTAAGAAGAATTTTGACTAACTTGCTGGTAAACGCGTTACGCTATGGATATGATCACGACGTCAGTATAAGTTACAAGTGCAGTATGGATGCTGTTATTATTCAGGTTAAGGATAGAGGTCCTGGTATTCCTGATGAATATCGGGAAGCTGTATTCAGTCCTTTTTTCCGCCTGGAGAAATCTCGTAGTAGTGAAACGGGTGGTAGTGGTTTGGGACTTGCAATTGTTCGCCAATTGGCTGATTCACATGGTTGGAAAGTGGGGTTATTGCCCCGTAGTGGAGGTGGTACCTGCGCTGAATTAACCATTCCTTGCAGCAGTGAATAACGGTTGTACGGGGTTATGTTTGCTGTTTTAAATACTTAATAAGTATAGATTTTGTATTTTTAGAAAATAATTTAAAGAGGGTGTAATGAGTAATTCAATTATTGATGATCTTTTGTGGCGAAAAGCCTGCAAGAAATATGATCCAACTCGAAAAGTATCTGAAGAAGACCTGGCCGTGTTATTTGAAGCAATGCGATTATCAGCTTCTTCGATCAATTCGCAGCCGTGGAAGTTTATCGTTTTAGATAGTCCTGAAGCAAAGGAACGTATGAACAAAACCTTTTCCCGCATGCATGAGTATAACAAGCCACATGTTTTAGAAAGTTCGCAGTTCATATTATTTGCATATAATCCGCAATATAACCGTGAAAATTATGACAAGGTTGTTGATCAATACATTGAAGATGGACGTGTAAAAGCTGAAAAACGGGACGATGCTTACAGAGTATACCCCTTTGTTGAATTTAATACTGATGAAACAGGCAGCACAGTGCCATGGACAAGAGCGCAAACTTATATTGCACTGGGTAATGCATTGCATACACTGGCGCGTCTTAAAATTGATTCGACACCGATTGAAGGTATAGATAGCGAGTTGGTAAACGAAGAATTTAAAAAAGAACTCGATGGCTACCGCTGTGATGTTGCACTGGCGATTGGTTATCATCATGAAGATGACTACAACAGTATGCTACCTAAATCCCGACTTAAGATGGAAGATGTTTTAGTGCGTATATAATTATAAAAAAGAGTAAGAGATAAAAAGGATTTTATCCGTTACTTTTCAATGGAATGTATACTTATTACCAGGTTGTAGGCTATTAAATGAAAATTACATTTTATGGATACAATGCTTTTATAATTGAATCAGGTGATAAAAAAATTGCCATCGACCCGGGGGCGTTATTTTTTTACTGGTTTAGATTCAGTTCACTTGTCCCTCAATCTGAGTGGCAACATATTACGCATATCTTTATTACTCATGGTGATCCGGATCATTACTGGCATGCTGACAGGGTAGCAGAAGTTTCAGGTGCCGCTGTTATTTGCAATAAAACGATGGTGCGCAAGGTCAATGGTAAAGACTTAATGCTTGGACCACGCGCTAAAGGAGTGGCATTCACAACGGAATTTAATAACCTGCATACCTTGGCCGTGGACGAAACTATAGAGATAGATGGTATCCGTGTTAGCGGGATAAAAACTACGCATGGTGACCTGGCGTTGAAGCTGGGTCCTTTTTCTAAAGTAGTCAAACCGGGCCCGGATGAAAGAATTGGCTGGGGTGCGATGGGATTTGATATTAACATCGACGGCAGGCGAATTGTTAACCTTGGCGACACCTTACTACGTGAAAACGATTGGCAGCAGATAAAGCAACCTGATGTGTTGATGATTCCTATTGGCGGTAAAGACGTACATAACACCATGGATGAAGCGGATGCGCTGAAAGCAGTAAACATCATGCAACCAAGGCTGGTCATTCCCTGCCATTATAACTGTCCTGCTTTTTTTACCCGGACATATAATCCTGCTGATGAACTCAGTTTTAAGAACCAGGTCGAAAAACTGGGTATTCAATGTGCTATCTTACATATCAATGATTCAACTGAATTAGCTGATAAATCTGCTTAAATTTACTGTTTGTATGTTAAGGATAATATATGAGTAAGACTATAAAAGGTCCTGACGGTAAACCCCGTTGTGAATGGTGTCAGCAGACGCCGGATTTTTTTCCATATCATGATAAGGAATGGGGTTTCCCGGTCAAGGATGATCAACGCCTGTTTGAAAAAATCTGTCTCGAGAGTTTTCAGTCAGGCTTAAGCTGGCGTACGATCCTGGCTAAGCGGGAAAACTTTCGTAAGGCCTTTGAAAACTTTGATTTCAATAAGGTGGCGCAGTTTACCCAGCGTGATGTAACACGCTTGCTTAAGGATGAAGGTATTGTACGTCACCGTGGTAAGATAGAAGCGACCATTAATAATGCGAAGCGAGCCAGGGAAATGGTGAAAGACGAAGGTTCAATAGCTGCGTTTATATGGGCCTATGAACCGGATCCTGAAAAGCGAGCCAGGCCGCAAACGGTATCTACCTCTGCAGAATCGATTGCCTTATCAAAAGAACTTAAAAAACGCGGCTGGAAATTTGTCGGGCCTACCACGGTGTATGCTTTTATGCAGGCCATGGGGCTGGTTAATGATCATGTAAAGCAATGTGTAACCCGGGAAAAGGTTGATAAAGCACGTAAGTGTTTTAAAGTTCCAAAGTAAAATATAACTTTTTAAAAAGTAGTAAATAACTAAGGCAGCAAGTATTATTGCTTGTTAGCCGTGGCAGCCACTATAATCATTATAATCAGGTTATATTGTAGACAGCTAAACAATGATTTAATCAGTGTATCCCCCCCCTCACTGTGAATAGTAATAAATTAATTATTATTGGAGAGAGTTCCTATGGGGATTATAAAAAATGTTTTTGGTAAAAAAGAACAAAAGCCAAAGCCAACAGATTCTGAATTAAAAGCCGCGGTATTTAAAAAAGCGACAGAAAACATGCAAGCAATGGATGAGGTTTCAGCTAGTTCCGATAATGTTTTTAATCAGGATATGCCTGTTTATGAAATTAATGAACAAGATAAAAAGAAAAATATTCGACTCGTGTTATTGGAAATAGTAGAACGTGGTGACGCCGGCGTGCTGGCAACATCGATTTCTGACAAGATTAATATAAGTAAAATTGAAACATCAAATGCCTTATCATTTCTCACTAATAATAGTTTAGTTGAAGCTATTAACAGCCCAATAGGGGTTAAGTTTTACTTAACGGATGCAGGAAAGAAGCATTGTATCAGTGAAGAATTTAACTCTGACCTGTAATTGCCTATATAAATCGGTAACTGGTAATGGTTAAGATATCAACGCAATATAAAGGCAGCTGGGTTTCAAAGTTTCACGATGTTGAAATTACTTATAATGATAATGTTTGGTCAGTTATTGCAGAGTCTGAAGATGAAGATGAATTAATGCTGGGACTGTTTGATAAAAAGGATGGTTCCTCTTTCATGTTTAACCTCGAAAATGTTGAAGAACCTGGTGAGTTATCAAATGATGATATTGAGGGTGCACTTTTCGCGGATATTTATAATAAAGACAACAATGTTGTTGTGAACAGAAAATTTGAAGCATTCCTGGGTGGAATGATATTTAATTTTGTTGAATATACATTTAATAATAAAAAGTTTGGAAAACAAAAGCTTTTGCATGCTTTTTCACGATTTACTCATCATGTACCCTTATTTGTGTTTTCCTGGCCGATAGATATGCCTTTACAGGGGCAATCTTACTTACCGCTTAAACACCAGGCTTTTATTGAGGGTTTAAAATTATAAATTTGAATTGCAGCGAAGTTTGTTTTTTGGCGGGTATTTTTCTTTATCTTAAAAAATAATTAATAATAGAAGGAATGATTGATGAGCTGGATTGGAGGCGTGTTAATTGCTATTGACCAGTTAGGCAATGCGGTTGCATGGGGTAACCCGGATGCTACAATCTCTGCCCGTACTGGTTATTTTGCCAACGAAGTTGATTGTACGTTTAAGTTGTACTGGCAGAGTATGGAATGGATTATCAACTTTGCCTTTTATCCTATTGATGGGCCTGATCATTGTCACCGTGAATATTTAAAGGATAAAGACCAGCATAATGAAGCTGGGAGTGACTTGGTGCGAGGCATATTAGGGCTGATTATAATTGTAACCTGTATACCTATTGCCCTGATTACAAGGCTCTATGTTGTTATATTCCCATCTGCAAAGTTTAAAAAACAATTGTAAAAAAGGCATTGAAATCAACATGATACGATTGCTGTTGATAGATGCCGATTTGGAATTATACTTATTATGACGGTGGTTTATTTGCCGGGTTATTAATGTCTGAGTTTTAGGCATGAGCAGGAATGGAATAAAAAAGCATTTTACCGGTGCTTTTAGTTGTGATTACAATTTTCTTATATTTAATGTATTGCAATATGAAAAAATAAAAATTGTACAGTTGAACTTTCGCAACGATTGAGTCACTAAAAATAATAATTAAATGGAGTTTTATCGGCTATGGCATTTTTAACTGAAACACTTGATGTTCCTTTATGGTTTTTAGTTTTTGCCTTTGCCAGTGCTACGCCACTCTGGGTAAAGTGGTACAGGGCATTTTATCGGAAATTTATCGCTACCGGGATATTACAACGAAAAATCAGGGAAGTGGGTGATGCCGCTGATGAAGGTGTCAATATTTTAAAAAAAGCGACAGACAACTGGCAAGCTAAGGAAGAATATCATTCAGAATCTTCTGAGTTACAAAGAAAGCGTAGGGAAAATTTAACGACTGAATCAGAACAACCCTATGTGAAAATTGTTTTAAAAACCCTGGCCTTGCAGGGTGATGCAGGAATGTTAATCCAATCTATTGCTGACAAACTGGGAATTAAAAGTGTCGAGATAAAAAGCGCGCTTTTATACCTGGAAAAAAATGAGTTTGTTGAGTCTGTTGCTGCAGGGACAGGCACTAAATATTATTTAACGGGTCGTGGTAAGCGTTATGCGACTAAACAAGGCTACATAAAAGAATAATATCAAAGGAAATCCGGAGCAATTAGCTTATGTCTTTTTTCTTTCAAACAATCTCGATTCCTGCCTGGTTTATTGTGTTTGTACTGGGAAGTGCGACACCATTATGGTTTCGTTGGCTGCATAAATTTTATAATAAGTTTATCAGTACGGGTAAGTTAAAAAAAATATTTCAGCGCAAAAAATCTGATATTGAGTTGAAACAGGATATTCTTAAAAAAGCTGAAGAGCATTACAAGGAGAACAGTGGGTTCTCTGAATTAGCTGAAGGAAAGAAAAAAACTAAAAGTGAAAAAAAACGTATTGACCCGGAAAAAAGAGAAAATATAAAAACAGTTTTAAAAATACTCGCGGCTAATGCGGAGACCGGTGTGTTAGCCAAGTCAGTTGCTGATAAATGCAATATCTCACCGCTTGAAGTAACCAGCGCGCTGAATTATTTGACCGGCAAAGAGTATGCAGAACTGATAAACGGCACAACCGGTGCGAAATATTATTTAACTGACCTCGGTCGACGTTATTGTATTAATAAAAGATTTATTTAGAATTTTGCGTATGCAGGGGAAAGAAAATAAACAATGTCCACGTTGCGGATGTTTTTTTATCTGTAACGCAGCATCTGTTTTGTCATGTCAGTGCACAGATGTGGAAATAAATTCAGAACAACGAAAATATATAAAGACACAGTATGATGATTGTTTGTGCCATGACTGTTTAAATGAAATAGCGGGGGAACTAAATTATTTTTCATCGTAAAAACTTTGCTCCGTGGGGAATATCGGCTTTAGGGTATTCAACTTTAGCGTGTGCCTGGCTACCTCAAGTAATCGTTTTATAGGTATAATAAAGTATCTTTAATTTTTACTATGTGAACTCATAATGTTAATTGTTATATCTCCAGCAAAAACCCTTGATTATGAAACACCGGCTAAAACCAGTGTGTTTACTACGCCCGATTACCTCGATCATTCACAACGCCTGATTAAACGTTTAAGAAACTTGTCTTCTCTGGATATTTCCGAGTTAATGAAGGTAAGCACTAAAATTGCTGATCTGAATTTTGATCGTTACGAATCATGGAAAAAACCGTTTACTCAGAAAAATGCCAAGCAAGCCATACTGGCATTTAAAGGCGATGTGTATACTGGCCTGGATGCTGAGACTTTTAAAGCGGATGACTTTAAGTTTGCACAGAATCATCTGCGTGTGCTGTCCGGTTTATACGGGTTATTACGGCCACTGGATCTAATGCAGCCATATCGACTGGAAATGGGAACAAAACTGGATACCGAGGAAGGCAAGAATCTTTATGAGTTCTGGGGGGCAGGTATCACGGAAGGTTTGAACAAGCAGTTGAAAAAAATTAAATCGGACACATTAATTAACCTGGCATCAAATGAATATTTTAAATCGGTGAAACCGAAAGAGCTTAACGCAACCATTATTACACCGGCATTTAAAGAATATAAAAATGGCGAGTATAAAATGATCGGGATTTACGCGAAAAAAGCACGGGGGCTGTTAAGCCGCTATATAATTAAGAATAAGTTAAGTGATGCGGAAGATATAAAATCATTTAACGAAGAAGGATATCGTTTTAATAAAACGTTATCGAAAGGAAATAACTGGGTTTTCACCCGTAAACAATAGTTATAGTGAGAAAAATCATGAATGATGAAATAAAGCAAAATATTAAGGAAAAATCGACATGGCTGCGTGGATTGTACATGCTGTTGTTTTTAGTTTTTTATAGTGTCGCAAAAGTCATTATTTTTACTGTGATTGCATTCCAGTTTATCCTGGCCTTGTTTACCGGGAAAACCAATGAACGTTTAGTGAAACTCGGGCAAAGTCTGAGCACTTATATCTACCAAATTATGACTTTCCTGACCTTTAACAGTGACGAGCATCCTTATCCCTTTGGTGCCTGGCCGAGTGGACAGCCTAAGGTAAGAAAGGCTACGAAGAAAGTTGCGATGGAAGAAAAGCAGGATGAGGCAAAAGAAGAGAAAAAGGATGTGAGTGAATAATTATTTTCATCAATGACAGGGAATGTTATGAAACTGTATTATTCATCAACTTCCCCATTTGTCCGCAAGGTGAATATTTTTGCCATGGAATGTGGTCTTGATGGGCATATCGAATGGGTTAAAACCAATCCCTGGCAAGCGGAAGCCGAGCTTACGGCTGATAACCCCTTGTCTAAAATTCCCACCTTGATCACTGAAGATGGTGAGGTTATCTATGACTCACGTGTTATCTGTGAGTATCTGGATACATTACATGAGGGTAGAAAGTTAATTCCAAAACTGGTCGATGAGCATTGGCCAGTTTTGTGCCTGC
>JAOUOK010000061.1 GCA_029880425.1 Gammaproteobacteria bacterium | reverse complement strand
AAAAATAGAAAATATCACCAACTGTAAAGAGAAAAAAGACAAAACTAAAAATATTATCAGCAGTGAATTATCCTCTGTTATAAAAGTACAAAATCAGGATATCGATATTTCACCCAGCAGGCAAAACACCGTTAACTATGAACATACTGCCATCTATGAAAGTACGAATACACTTCGTGGCACGATTATGCACCAGATGCTGAATCATTTATCACGCCAACCACAAAGTGAGCTGGAACAGTTTTATTGCCCGGAAATAAATGAGATTAGTTCGCAGTATCTTGATAGCTGGTGGCAAGAATGCCGGGATATTATCAGTAATAAATTGTTTAACCAGTATTTTGACCCATTATATTATGACAAGTTCTTTAACGAAGTACCTATTCAGTTTAAAGAAAAGGATAAATACGTCTATGGTATTATTGATCGCCTGGTGATAAAAGATAAAAACGTCACAGTTATCGATTACAAAACACATCCTTATGTTGACAGCGAAAACATAAGAACTGTTGCAGAGACATATCGCAAGCAGATGCAACTTTATACAGCAGGTGTACAACTATTATGGCCTGACTATAGTGTATCTACAAAATTGCTATTTACAGCCATTGCCAGTGAATATTCATTTTAAATAATAAGGTTTGACAACCATGTCTTTTAGTATTGACGTTAACGAAGAAAATTTTAACCAGGAAGTTTTACAGGCTTCACATAGTATTCCCGTTCTCGTGGATTTCTGGGCAACATGGTGTGGCCCCTGTAAAAGCCTGATGCCAATTTTAGAAAAACTTGCAACAGAGTATAATGGCCAGTTCCGCCTGGTAAAGATAGAAGTTGATCAGCAACAAAACCTGGCAAGCCAGTTTGCAATTCGTAGTGTGCCAACAGTGAAAATGGTAAAAGCAGGTGAAGTGGTTGATGAGTTTTCCGGGGCTTTAGCCGAAGATAAAATTCGTGAATTTATAAATAAACATCTTGGCCCTTCAGAAAACTCCGCCCTACAACAAGCTATTTCAGACTATCAGCAGGGTGAAACTACATCAGCATTAGAAAAAATGCAGGAAATTTTATTAGCGGAACCCGATAACCCAATGGTCCGGATTGAATTCGCCAATATACTTATGCGTGAAAAACGTTTTGATGATGCACGCGATTTGCTTAATAGTTTAAATGCTGCTGATAAAAATAACCCGGCAGCACTGGCCTTATTTGATCAGCTTGATTCAATTGATACCGTTATGGCTGCACCGGATATAGATGAGTTATTACAAGTGGTGGAAAATGATCCTGCTAATAGCCAGGCACGCGAACAACTTTGTGCCCATTATAAATTACGTGGTGACTATATAGCCGCGATGGATCAGCTTCTTGAAATTATTCGTCGTGATCGCAGTTATAACGATGATGCAGCTCGTAAGGAACTGTTAAAAATATTTGATGTTTTAGGCCCCGAACATGAACTGGTCGGACAATACCGAAGAAAGTTGGCGCAATTACTCTATTAAAAAATGACGACCTTGCATATCTATCGGATACAAAAGGTCGTCATAAATAAAATCGTTATTTCTTCGCCTGGTTAAGTGCTTCACTTAAACGCGCTGCAGGTATATACCCCGGAACAACTGTTCCATCTTCAAGAACTAGTGCCGGTGTACCCCGAAGACCAATCATTTGACCAAGTGTATAATGTTTAGCTACCGGGTTTTTACAGTCTTTACTTTTCACATCAACACCATTTTTAGCATCGGTCATTGCTTTAGCCTGATCCTTGCTGCACCAGACTGCTTCCGCTTTTTTAAAAGAACCAGAACCGATACCTGCACGTGGATAGGCCAGGTAACGAATACGAATTCCCGCTTTGTTATAATTACTTATTTCTTTATGTAATTTTCGACAGTAACCACAATCAATATCAGTAAACACGGTAACAGTATGTTTCATATCTTTTTTACCGAAAATGATCATTGAATCCTCACCCATCCCATCAACCGCGGCCGAGACAGAGTTATTCCGTGGTCCTTGAGAAACGTTTTGCCTGGTCTTCATATCAATCAGGTCACCATCAACTAAATAACGACCATCAGCGCTGGCATAAAAAAAACGTGGCGGCATAAGTACCTGGTAAAGGCCATTTACAGGTGATGGGAGGATGTTTTTTGGATTTACACCAGTAATTAATTTTGCAATATTTTTTCTGGCTGCTTCCAGTTCAGCATTTTCGGCAGATACCGGGCTGATAAACAGGCAGACCGATAACATAACAATAATTTTACTA
The DNA here is from genome assembly GCA_029880425.1 of Gammaproteobacteria bacterium. Taxonomy (GTDB): domain Bacteria; phylum Pseudomonadota; class Gammaproteobacteria; order UBA6429; family Thiohalophilaceae; genus JAGLTQ01. Next base: position 5,528 of record JAOUOK010000061.1, on the reverse strand, counting down.
AGTGGTGATTTCATTTAATTTGTAACCTTCAGGTGAATTTCAGACTTGAATATGCTTAATTATAACCGTTTCAATTAATTAAATTGTAAAAGATTTGACCATTCGGGAAGGATTTTGTTCATTTTATCCCAATTTATTTATGCCTGGATTTATTTTAACCCGGTTATTAGCCCCGAGGATGATGATGCTCGTGTATGGATTTTAAGCGGGCTTTTGCTACATGCGTGTAAATTTGCGTGGTCGATAAATCACTGTGCCCAAGCAACATTTGTACTACCCGTAAATCTGCACCATGATTAAGCAAATGAGTTGCAAAAGCATGACGTAATGTGTGCGGCGAAATGGTTGATTCAATATTTGCAACAATTGCATAACGTTTTATCAGGTACCAAAATGCCTGGCGTGTCATGGCACCACCTCTTTTTGTCACAAACAAGGCATCACTGACCTGCCCTTTCAGTAAATCAGCCCGGGTATTGCAAAGGTACTTTGTTAACCAGTCTATAGCTTGTTCACCCAGTGGCACCAGGCGTTCTTTATTTCCTTTACCGGTAACGCGTATTACGCCCTGTTGCAGGTTGACCTGGTTTAACTGTAATTCCACTAACTCCGAAACCCGCAACCCTGTAGCGTACAAAACCTCGAATAGAACACGATCACGTAAACCTAAAAGCGTGGATGTATCCGGAGCCATCAACAAGGCTTCAACATCTTCTTCGGTTAATGTCTTCGGTAATGAACGTCCAAGTTTGGGCGCATCAATTAATGCAACGGGATCAACTTCAATCTTCTTCTCACGTAGCAGGTAAGCATAAAATCGTCTCAGGCTTGATAACAGGCGTGCCCGGCTTCGGCTACTGATTGCCTTGTGTTCCAGCTCAGTTAAGTAACGCATTATCAATTGACGGTCTGCATTAATAAGTTTTTCAGAAAGCTCTGTTACTGATTTTGTTGCCAGCCAGCTGACAAAATTTTTAAGATCTGTGCGATAAGCCGATAAAGTATTTTCACTCAATCCGCGTTCCATCCAGATAACATCGGTAAATTCTTCAATGATACCGGGTAATTCAAATTTACAGGTAACGGCTTTACTCACAAATTAACACCTTCGTGATTCAATAACCAACGTTTAATAGCAAGCTGTTTTCCTCCTGTTTTACCTGCATAACCACCAATCCCTGTTGCTGATACAACCCGGTGACATGGAATAATAATCGCGATAGGATTTTTACGACAAGCATTACCCACGGCGCGCGCACTTGAATTGAGCTTTTTAGCTATTTCACCGTAAGTACGTGTTTCGCCTAATGGAATTTTACACAATTCATTCCAGACAGATTTTTGAAATGATGTTCCGCGTGGTAGCAAAGCGACTGACGAGATGGCAGTCGCAGTTAAAAAATAATGCTTTAGTTTGTGTTGAATACCTTTAACTTGCATGTGATTAACTTCGTTCTCTGAACTAACTGTTGCAGTAGAAATATACTTTTTATCCGAAATTAACAACGAGGTAAGTTTTCCTTCTTTAATATCAAGTTCCATTTCCAGTGCAAGGTTACCTAGTTGCGACGAAATATTAATCATAAATTTAGAATCCATACAAAATATACTTTAAATTGCTGATATTGAACTATTCTCAATTTAACACAGAATATATATTGATAAATTAAAGATTTTTGAAATTTGGCCGAATATACTCTTAAATTAATAAAGAAAATAGTCAGCTCGGGAGAGTGAGTTTATGAGATTTTTATCCTTCTTCATCCTTTTAATTCTATCAAGTACAGCTTTTTCAGCTGGTGGAGGCGGTAATAGTAACTCTCCCTTTATCCCGCTTAATCCCCCGATCATTGTTAATATTATTGACGGTGACAAAGTACGCCACATGCAGGTAATCATTGAAATAAAACTTGTTGACCCACTTGATTCGGCTAAAGTTGATTTACACAAGGGACCAATTCGACACGAGTTAATTCTGCTATTAAGTAGCCAGGATGCAGCAACCATTAGTAGTGCACTTGGAAAAGAGCAATTACGTAAAGATGCCCTGGCTGTAGTACAAAAAGTGATGCAGGAATTTGAGGGTAAACCTGTTATTGAAGCGCTGTATTTTACCAACTTTATAATTCAATAAAACTATAAAGCGTTACCCATCATTCCTTATTTTCAGAGAGTTCAGAAAAATGTTCAGCTTGCTCAGGCTGTTCCCGAAGTAACATAAGCTTTTGTAACTCATGTTTTAAAACAGCACGTCTGGCAGGTTCTTTCGTACCATTTAATAATTGCTGGTATAAGGTGTGTGCATCTTCAACATAATCAGCCTTGGCTAACATTTCAGCAACCTGGTAACGTGCAGTCTGCCCCCAGGGATCCAGCCCCTTACTTTCACCATGCATGGCTGAACGTAAATAAAGCCGGGCCGCAGTAGAGTAATCCTGTAATGCTTTACGTGAGTCTGCCATCCAGTAATATATTTCACGCTGTTGCATCACATCCATAATTTTTGGAAGTACAGCTTTAAACAGCTGGTATGCACTTTCATGTTCATTGACAGTTTGCAAATCAAACACAACCTGTAAAAAATATTCAATTTGTTTAGGGCTAAATGTTTTATGATTTTTCAGAATAGCTTTTAAACTTTGACTACCCTGATCTGCTTTACCACCCAGAACAAAAATACGTGCACGGCGTAATTGCCATTGAAAATTATCAGCGCCATTGGGCGCGATTTTAATTGTTGCCATTAAGTTTGAAGCCAACTCGATATTTGAGCGACTTAAAGCAACATTTACCAGGTCATAACGGATTGGCTCAGGAATCGCGCTTATATTTTTGTAATAACCCGATTTTAAAAATAATTTTAACACCAGTTCTGCACCGCGCTTACGTTTGTGCATTAAATTTAAAAAGCCTTTAGCAGCACGTAAACGCGTCTCATTACTTTGGCCTTTAACCATGACCAGCGCAAAAAATGAACGTGCTTTAACCGGTTCTTTCTTTTGTACTTTAATCGCTGCATTTAACCACTGCTGGTCGTTACCAATTAGAAACTGGGCACGATTACCAAGATAAAGTGCAAAATCAATATAAGCATCCCACAATGTATCAGGCGTAAAGTTAAATAAACCTGCAGGAAGTTCTGCTTTTTTGTTACCCGCTAAAACAAACTCAAGCGCATTTACCGTTGACGGTCTGTCGCCCGAACGTTTTGCCGCTTCTGCCGCTACTGCCCACAGCATATATTTCAATTCAGCACTGGCCCATTTGCCACGCATTTGTCTGCGTGCGGCTTGCCAGACTTTTCCAGGGGGGCGAACTCCACTTCGAAGTTGAGCTAACAAGTACAACATGCCACCACGTGGATTCCGGGTATCTTTTGCAAGTAACTCAATAACTTCATCTTCACGTTGATTCATTAACAGGATATGTGCTCTTAACAAGCGATCTTCGAGATCATTATTTTGATAGTCCTGGTAATAACGTTGCGCGGCTAACAATGCATCACTTGTTTCATTTGCAATCAGGTAACTTTTTATCACTCTTTGTTGCCAGGCCGCTAACCATTCTTGCTGGTTTCCCGTTTCCTGGTAAATATCACTGTTCCAGATTAATTCCAGTAAGATATGCCGGGCTTGCTGGGCCTGTTTCAGTTTTAACAATGCATCAACCTGGTGTTGTTTTGCCCATAAATAATAATCAACGGGTAACTTTTCCTGGTAAGCATCGACACGTTGATGTAATGCCTGCCAACGCTGACCTATAAGATAAAGATTAATACGTTCACGTTCCCATTCAATCCAGCTATCAAGCTGATTCGTTATATCGAGCCCCTTTTGGTGCTCATCAATGGATTGTAAAGCTAAAGATATCGCACCCGTTTCAGCAATCGTGCGAATTTCTTCAATTTCACCCGATGCAATCTCGTATGCAGATATTAGTGGCGAGAAAAAAACAACAAATGTAAAAATAAAAAACGGGTAGCACTTACGTGCTACCCGTTTTTTAAATTTAGCTGACTTATCCATAAGCAATTTGTTGCTGCTTTAGGAAACAGAAAAGTTTAGCTAAGTTTTTCTTTAATACGTGCTGACTTACCTTGACGATCACGTAAGTAATAAAGTTTCGAGCGACGTACATCACCTTTACGCTTAACCTTAATACTGTCAATTGCAGGACTGTAAGTTTGGAATACACGCTCAACACCTTCACCGTGAGATATTTTACGTACTGTAAACGCAGAATTTAAACCACGGTTACGAATAGCGATAACGATACCTTCAAAGGCCTGTAAACGCTCGCGAGTACCTTCTTTTACTTTAACCTGAACAACAACAGTATCGCCCGGTGCAAATGCAGGGATGTCTTTGTTCATTTGTTCTTTTTCAAGTTGCTCGATGATATTACTCATGCTCTTCTCCAAACTCATCTCGAGTTTATTTAAATTTTATTTGCTCGTGGTGTTAGCCACTTCAGTTTCACGGATAAATTCCGCCAATAAATCTTCCTGTGCCTGATCCAGTGTTAACTTTTCAAGCATATCTGGTCTTCTTAACCAGGTACGGCCTAATGCCTGTTTAAGACGCCATCGCTCAATGTTTTTGTGATTACCACTCAATAAAACATCAGGAACAGCTACCCCATCCAGAACTTCCGGACGGGTATAATGAGGTGTATCAAGCAGACCATTCATAAATGAGTCCTGCTCTGCTGAATCCTCATGTCCCAGGGCACCGGGTATCAGGCGGGTAACCCCATCTATCAACACCATTGCCGCCAGTTCGCCACCGCTGAGAACGTAATCACCAATCGACCACTCTTCATCAACTTCGCTGGCTATGAGTCGTTCATCAACACCTTCGTAACGACCACATAATAAAATCATTTCTTCATTCGTCGCCAGCTTTTGCAGACCTTCCTGGTCCAGCTTGCGGCCTTGTGGTGATAAGTAGATGACTTTCGCCTTGTCACTTAACACCTTTTTCGCCTCACTGATGGCCTGACGCAAGGGTTCAACCATCATGACCATACCTGGACCTCCCCCGTAGGGCCGATCATCGACCGTATTATGTCGATCTTGAGTATAGTCCCGGGGATTTATTGTCCCCATTTGAACCAGTCCATTCTGGATGGCTCGCCCAGTCACACCGTTGTCTGACAGAGCTGAAAACATTTGCGGGAAAAGCGTCACCACCTGGATCTTAACGGCGATCTTCATGGTTTACTTACTCCTGCTGTATTGACCGATGAATTTAAAAATCTTCATCCCAGTCAACAGTGATAAAACCTTGCTCAAGATTTACTTCCTGAACTGTATCCTCGGTTACAAAGGGAATCAAACGTTCACGTTTGCCCTTTTTCCCCATGCCATTATCACTGACTACTACCATGACATCATTGGCACCGGTTTCAAGCATTGAATCAACATGACCTAATTCAACACCTTCAAGATTTATCACTTTAAGCCCTTTTAAATCACTCCAGTAGTATTCACCGGGTGCAGGACTGGGTAACTGATCTCGCTTAATCGC
>JAOUOK010000060.1 GCA_029880425.1 Gammaproteobacteria bacterium | reverse complement strand
CCCCAATTTTTATCCGCGGCAGCCCGGGCAATGTTTTCTGCCGGGTTGTTATCTGAATGATGTGATAAACGAAACCGTGTTGCTGATAAGACTTCAACCGCATCGATGGCATCAAGTGCTGCAAGCTCGGTTTCTGCCGGGGCATTGTTTAACCCGAGGATAATACTGTTTGAACGCATGCGTTGATGCAGATGATCAATATCATCGGAATAAACCAGTTGACCATGACTGATAATTTGCACCCGGTCACAGGTCATTTGTACCTCGGGAAGAATATGGGTTGAAAGGATCACACCGTGGTCCTGTGCCAGCTCACGTATCAAAGTCCGTATTTCTTTTATCTGGATCGGATCGAGCCCCACGGTTGGTTCATCGAGAATGACAATTTCCGGGCTATGAATAATGGCCTGTGCAATGCCAACGCGTTGCTGATAACCCTTGGATAAATTATTGATCAGCCGTGAACCAACCTCGGTTAAACCACAACGCTCTTTAGCGCGATCAATGGCGGCCTGTTGCTGTGATTTCTCAATACGGTTTAGTTGGGTGCAGAATGATAAATATTCATTTACCGTGAATTCACGGTAAAGCGGCGGTTGTTCGGGTAAGTAACCAATATTGGCCTTGGCTTGTTTGGCCGAATCAATTAAATCAAAACCACAAATATTGATCTGGCCAGATGAAGGTGCAAGGTTACCGGTAATGACCTGCATGGTTGTTGATTTACCCGCGCCATTTGGACCAAGAAAACCAAGTACTTCGCCTTTATTAAGATGAAAACTAATATGATTGACCGCCGCGAGATGTCCATAAAAGCGGCTTAAGTGTTTAACAGTCAATAATTTTTTATCTTCCATATTCTAAATTTCTTAATGTTAAAAACCTTAAAGGATTATAAGCAACAGGCAGGTTGTGGCAAGTGATGAATGACTCAGAATATGATTAATATTTAATGCTAACAACGATATACTTTGAAATACGTATCTTTTCAACCCGATCCAGACTTGGAACTTTTTAAATGGCGTTACTCGGCATCGACACCGGTGGTACCTTCACCGATTTTATTCTTTATCGTGAGGGTGAACTGACTACGCATAAAGTGCTGTCGACACCGAAAGCACCTGAACAGGCGATATTACAGGGCATTAAGGAGTTACAACTTGAGCATGATGATTTAATCATCGTGCATGGTTCAACGGTTGCGACCAATGCCTTGCTCGAAGGTAAAGGTGTGAGCACGGCCTATATTACTAATTTTGGCCTGGGTGATGTTCTCTCGATTGGACGACAAACCCGGCGTGAACTTTATAATTTACAGCCTGAAAAAAAGTTGCCTCCTGTAGCGAAAGAATACTGCCTGGAAACAGGGGGACGCCTTTCTGCCAGTGGTGAAGTGATTGAAGCTTTAACAGAGCAGCATCTTGAAGAATTAGCAGAAAAAATTAAAACCTTATCGCCAAAAGCTGTGGCGATTAACCTGTTATTTTCTTACCTTGATGATGAAGCAGAAAAACGTATTGCCGCGATTATTCCCGATTCGATTTTTGTTTCCCGCTCTTCGGCAGTACTGGCTGAATATAAGGAATATGAACGTGGTATCGCCACCTGGTTAAACAGTTATGTTGGCCCACTGGTGCAAGCCTATTTAAAACGGTTGCAAGTTGCTTTACCTTGTGTGCCGATCTCGGTGATGCAAAGTGCGGGTGGCACGATCGCGGCAGAACTTGCCGGGCAACAGGCGGTACACATGTTACTCTCCGGGCCAGCCGGTGGGATGGCGGCTGCCAAGTTTATGGGGGACCTGACGTCACAGCCACGCTTACTGACTTTTGATATGGGCGGAACATCGACAGATGTCGCCATGATCGACGGTGAGTTGCAACTTAGCAGTGAAAGTGAAATTGCCGGTTACCCGGTCGCAATACCGATGGTGGATATGCATACCATCGGTGCCGGTGGGGGGTCAATTGCCAGTATTGATGCCGGTGGCTTGCTGCAGGTCGGGCCGGAATCTGCCGGCGCGGATCCGGGACCGGCGTGTTATGGCAACGGTAGCCATGATCAAATCATGGCCGCCACGGTGACTGATGCGAACCTGGTCTTAGGGCGTTTGCGTGCCGATGCATTCTTAGGTGGCGGTATGCAACTTGATATCAACGCGGCGCGCGAATCGATTAAACCACTTGCAGATAAACTGGGGATGTCCATTGAAGAAGCCGCGAATGGGATTATTACCATAGCCAATGAACACATGGCGCATGCCTTGAGGGTGATGTCGGTTCAGCGCGGCATTGACCCGGCTGAGTTAAGTTTGGTTTCATTTGGTGGTGCCGGCGGTTTACATGTCTGCGCGCTCGCCGATGCGCTGGCAATGAAGCACGCCATGGTGCCACGTTACGCGGGTGTGTTGTCCGCCCTCGGTATGCTGGTTGCGCCTCGATCGCGCGAGCTATCACAAACCTTTACCCGTTTATTAAATGACTTAACCGAAAAAGATATCGAACAACACTTCGTGCTGCTTTATCAGCAGGGTGTCACGGCATTAAAAGAAGAAGGGCTAAAAGAAAACGAGATTAACGCGGAATACAGCCTGGATTGTCGTTATCTTGGTCAATCTTATTTCCTGAATGTTAAATGGAAAGACATTCCCTCTGCAATAACAGGTTTCCAGCAGTTACATGCAAAACGTTATGGCCATGACCTGGAGCTGGATGTTGAACTGGTTAATTTACGTGTCTCGTTAAAAAGTAAAGCACAGGAAGTGAAGCTTCCCCCGTTAGCTACACATGAGCATCAACAACTGCGTTATACAAAGTTATACGGTGTAGAACAGGAAGTACCGGCGTATAACCGTGATAAGTTAAATAGCGGTGAAATAATTACCGGTCCGGCATTAATCACAGAAACGGTTTCGACAACCTACCTTGCAGCGGGTTGGTCATGCCATGTAGATGACAGCGCCTGTTTAATTTTAACTAAGTTTTAACTTACTTTTAATTATTAAGCTTAGTAATCGAATCAGGCTTTTAATAAAAAACCACTTGAAGATGCCCAATTAAGTGCATCGAGATAACACTCACGTATCTCGTTTACGCTTAACTTGTCGTAGTGTGCATTTTTCCAGTCTCCACCTTCATAAGCAATTACACAGTTTAATATTTCACCCAGCTCGCCTTCACGACGGATTAACGCGGCGCGGATTTTTTCAGTTAACGGTAAACCTTCTATGAGTATTTCCATCTCCTGGTTCATTAAGGCATCAATAATTGAAAACAGGCCGGTAGTAAAACACGCTTCTTTATTGTTCTTCACAAGTATTGCAATGTTCTCTGCCATTTTCGCCCGTGTCATAGAAATAATAAGTAACTCATGTGGTTTATTTTCTACTTGTGACATAGCTACCAGGTTAGCCAGGTTACGGATAGTGATACGCCCGAGCATCATTATGGCTTGTTGAATGGAATCGACTTCTTTACTAAAACCAAATTGTGCAGAGTTGATGTAACGTAACACCCGCACCGACATGGTGATATCCTGGGCTATGATTGCGGCGAGTTCCTCGTTGCTACTGTCCTGATCGAGTAATTCAGCCATTAGCTTGATGATAGCCAGTTTATTAGCAGGCAGGCTCTGGCCTTTGATGATTTGCGGTTTACTGAAAAAATAACCCTGGTAATAATCAAAGCCAAGTGCTTTACAGCGATCATATTCTTCCTGTGTTTCCACTTTTTCTGCAAGTAGCTTGTGTTTACCGTCAGTGAGTTTTTTTACATGTTCCTCAAGCTCATTAACCGATAAGGCCATGAGATCAATTTTAATAATTTTTGAAATATCAATTAATGGTTGTAAGGATTGATCATAAATAAAATCATCCAGCGCGAGAGTAAAGCCATCACCTGCAAGTTTTGTGACTGCTTCAACAATATCTTTTTCAGCTTTAATGTCCTCGAGAATTTCCAGTACAAGGCGATCCTTGAGTTCAGGAAGAGGGCGATCAGCCATTTGTATAATATGGTTGCGGGTTAGATTGATAAAAGCCTGGTGCGGGCCCACCAGTTGATCCATGCCGATTTCGGTGATGGCATTGATGATAACGTTAGTGGTGGCATGGTCACCATTAATTACATTGGCTTCGTTACTGACTTTGCCGGAACGAAAGAGAAGCTCATAGGCAACAACATGAAGATTGGCATCATAAATGGGTTGCCGGCCAATGTAGATATCATCCATCGAATGTGACTCTTTGTTTCACTTTAAAGATACACGGATTTTTAAAAACCCTGTTTGAACTATCGGACAATGATGGGATTAACTTTATAAAAACAGGCATAAAAAAACCCGCATAAAGCGGGTTCTTTAAATACTTGATAAATTCGTTTGAACTTATTTGATTTTGCCTTCTTTGTACATGACGTGCTTACGTACAACGGGATCGTATTTTTTGATTTCCATTTTTTCAGGCATGTTACGCTTGTTTTTCATAGTCGTGTAGAAATGACCAGTACCAGCGCTAGAGTTTAAACGGATTTTTTCACATACAGACTTAGCCATGATTTATTCCTTATACCTTTTCGCCACGAGCGCGCATATCAGCTAATACTACATCAATGCCTTTTTTATCAATGATGCGCATGCCTTTTGAGGTTAAACGCAGACGAACAAAACGTTGTTCAGATTCTACCCAAAAACGGTGCGAATGCAGGTTCGGCAGAAAACGACGACGCGTTCTGTTTTTCGCATGAGAAACATTGTTTCCCGACATTGGGCGCTTGCCAGTTACTTGACAGACTCTCGCCATGATATTCTCCAAAAATTCTAAAATTCAGCTTGGCCGAGGAAATACGTAAGAAAGAGCCTCGGCGATAAAGAGCGGGGATTTTACGTAGATCAGACTCAACATTCAAGCTCTTAAAGAAATTAATTACCACAGAGGGCATAGAGAATCACAGAGGGAATCAGGTTGTTCACTAAAAAACGTAGTGAATCTCTGGGTCCTAATGTAGTTAATAATCTTTAAATCCAGCCGCGTTCGGAAAATGCCACGCATTCGCCATCTCCGACCACGATATGGTCCAGCACCCTGACATCGATAAGCTCAAGTGCTTCGCTAAGTCGTTGAGTTATATGGCGATCGGCGGAACTTGGTTCGGCAACACCTGATGGGTGATTATGTGCCAGGATCAGGGCCGCGGCGTTATGATCCAGTGTTTTTCGCACCACTTCCCGGGGATGCACGCTGGCTCCGTTGATCGTGCCCTGGAACAGGATCTCAAATTCAATTACCCGGTGCTGGTTATCCAGGAACAGGCAGGCAAAGACCTCGTAGGGTAAATCACGTAAACGGGCACTCAAAAAATTTTGCGTGACGCGAGGGTTTTGTAATGCTTCTCCCCGTTGCAATGTTTCCTTGAGATGGCGGCGGGAGAGTTCCAGCACGGCCTGAAGTTGGGTAAACTTAGCTTCCCCCAGGCCAGAAAACTGGCAAAAGGCTTTTTTATCAGCCAACAGCAAATTTCGTAAACCACCAAAGTGGGCAATAATATCGCGGGCTAAATCAACAGCGGTTTTGCCTTTTATGCCGGTGCGTAAAAAAATAGCGAGTAATTCCGCGTCCGATAACGAAGCCGCGCCTTGATGTAAGAGTTTTTCCCGTGGGCGTTCTGTGATGGGCCAGTCGGTGATAGGCATTTTTGACCTCCATGTCAAAAATTTTGAAAAATTATATAAAGTTTACTCAGTAGGCTGAGTGAATTTTAACTATAGTATATAGTGGGCGGTGTGAATGTTCACTAATCTGTTAGAATAGGTTTTATGCAACACTTAACAAATAAAAGGATATTACTCGGGGTCACCGGGAGCATTGCGGCATACAAGGCTGCTGATCTGATCCGTCGCCTGCAAGATGCTGGCGCGGAAGTTAAAGTTGTGATGACCGATGGGGCAAAAGCATTTGTGACCCCGCTGACTTTCCAGGCACTATCCGGTTCGCCTGTACATGAGAATTTACTCGATACAGAAGCCGAAGCCGCGATGGGACATATTGAGCTTGCCCGCTGGGCTGATGTGATTTTAATTGCACCTGCCAGTGCAAATAGCCTGGCGGCTTTGGCCCAGGGCCGTGCAGATGACTTACTTAACGCGATTTGCCTGGCCAGTGATGTACCGCTTGCTATTGCACCGGCGATGAACAAGCACATGTGGGCTGATCCCGCGACCCGGGAAAATGTAAAACAGTTAGCGCAGCGTGGCGTGTTATTTATTGGCCCTGATAGCGGCGAACAGGCCTGCGGTGATATTGGTGAAGGTCGCATGGTTGAGAGTGAAACGATCATTACCCGAATTTCAGAATTATTTACCTTGGGAAGTTTAGCTGGACTGACCGTGCTGATTACGGCAGGCCCGACCCGCGAAGCGTTAGACCCGGTACGTTTTTTAACTAACCATAGTTCCGGAAAAATGGGTTATGCCATTGCTGAAGCTGCTGTTGAAGCAGGAGCGAAAGTCATCCTGATAAGTGGCCCGGTTAGTTTAGTAACCCCGGATCGCCTGACCCGGCTTGATGTAGAAAGCACTGCTGATATGGAAGAGGCGGTAAAAGAACATGTGGCCACGGCAGATATTTTCATTGCCACTGCAGCAGTAGCAGATTATCGTCCGGTGGTAGTGCAGCAAGATAAGATTAAGAAAAATGAACAACGGCTCACCCTGGAGCTGGAAAAAAATACCGATATCCTGGCCATGGTTAAAACTCAATATGCTAAGACGTTTTGCCTGGGGTTCGCTGCTGAAACTCGCGATCTTGAAAACTATGCACGGGGTAAGTTAGCTCAGAAAAATATTGAAATGATTGCGGCAAATCTGGTTGGCCCGGGTGCGGAGAAAACCACGGGAACGTTTAACAGTGATTTAAACGAGTTAAATGTTTACTGGCCGGGAGGGGAGTTAAAGTTAGAATTAGCGACAAAAACCAGGCTGGCACGTCAACTCGTGGCACTGGTGGCACAACGTTTCACTATATATAAAGAAAATGCTGAGAATGAAAATAATATTATTTCATTAAAAAGCCAGTAATATTTTTAAATTTGAAAATTGGAGTTGTTAGTAAATGCATAAGATTAAACTTAAAGTTCTTGATCCCCGGATAGGAAAAGAGATTCCTTTACCTGAATACGCTACCAGTGGTTCGGCGGGACTGGACTTAAGAGCATGTATTGATGACGCATTAGAAATTAAACCGGGTGAAACTCACCTGGTACCAACAGGATTGGCAATACATATTGATGATGATGCCATGGCGGCAGTGATCTTACCGCGCTCAGGTTTGGGTCATAAGCATGGTATTGTGCTGGGTAACCTGGTGGGCTTAATTGATTCTGATTACCAGGGCCAGTTATTTGTTTCTGTATGGAACCGTGGCCACGAGGATTTTACCATTAATGTCGGTGATCGCATGGCACAACTGGTATTTGTTCCTGTGGTGCAGGCCAGGTTTGATATCGTTGAAAGCTTTGATGAAAGTGAACGTGCCGAGGGTGGGTTTGGTCACACCGGGCATGGTTAACACTTTATTAAGAATAAGAAGTTATATGATAAATTGTTGGGGGGAACAGTTTTGGCTAAATTAAAACAAACAGTTGAAAAGAAAAAACAAAAGCACTCAGGCATAAGTATTAACACCATTAGTCGTACAATATTTTTAATGTTCGTTTTTGTTCTGACAGCGGGTTTATATTTAGGTCAGCAAGATCCTTTAAGTATGTTGGCTGATCAGCGCAAGACTGTTGCTAACTCAACAACAACCAATACGGCATTAAAATTTACTAACCAGGTGGAAACCTATAGCCAGGCATTAAATGGACTTGCCCGTGATCCTGCTTTGGTAGAACTTTTTAGTACAAAAAACTTACAGGCGCTGG
>JAOUOK010000059.1 GCA_029880425.1 Gammaproteobacteria bacterium | reverse complement strand
GGTCCAATGCCATCTAGTGGAGATAGGTGTCCCATTAAAACAAAAAATAAACCAGTGTAATCGGTGGACTGTTCAATAACCTGTACATCTGATGGTGACTCTACGATGCATAAAAGTGAACGATCACGGCTAGTACTTTCACAAATATTACATATTTTACGTTCACTCAGACTCCGGCATTGTTCACAATGACCGACTTCTTTAACCGCCTGTTCAAGGACTGCTGCAAGATTATTTGCGCCCTGCCTGTCACGTTCAAGTAAGTGATATGCCATGCGTTGAGCTGATTTTTGCCCAACACCCGGTAAACAGCGTAAGGCTTCTATCAATTGATTAACAAGTGGGCTACTGGACATAATTTTTTAGAATGGTAGTTTCATTCCACCGGGTAAATTTAAACCCGCTGTCATACCCGCCATTTTTTCAGATGTGGTTTTTTCTACCTGCCGTACCGCATCATTCATGGCGGCTGCAATTAAATCTTCTAACATATCTTTATCATCACCGAGTAAACTGTCATCGATAGAAACACGTTTAACATCATGACGACAAGTCATAATAACTGACACCATGCCACCACCTGATTGACCGGTTACTTCGATATTTGCCATTTCTTGCTGTGCTTTTTCCATGTCTGCTTGCATTTTTTGTGCTTGCTTCATCAGGTTGCCGATTCCGCCTTTCATAGTAATACCTCTTTCATTTTAAATAGTTGTTCATGTATGAGTTTTTAAAAAATTAATCAACTGGTTGGACTGTATCAATATCTATATTTGCATTAAATGCATCGATAATATTTTTTACATTGTCATCGTTTACGATTGAATTTTCAGCCAAAGCCTGCCTCTCTTGTTGTTCTCGATCAGTACGTGCTGCAGGTGTTTCTGTTTCAATCTGGGTTTTTTCAATATGTAATTTAATAGGGGCTGAAAAATAAGCTGACAGTTTATCCTGTAATTGTTGCTCACGCTCAGCAGTGAGCATTGCTGCATGTGATGGGGCAACGGCTAAATATAAATTTGATTTTTCACAGTTAACAAAGGCGCTGTGTTCAACCAGTTGCTTTAAGATACCTTTCGCATCAAGTGCCGAAACAACTTCATGCCAGTTTATTGTTGAGACTTCTGCGAAATTTATTTTTGCAGAAGAGTTAACTTTTTCATAAGAAACTGTGTTTTGAACTTGTTGTTCCTGGCTGGCATTCGTAACCGGGGATACCTCTTTAACATTGTTGCCTTCAGATTTTATCTCTTGCTCCTGGTATGAAGCTTGTTGAGTATTATTTGTTACGGTGTTTGTTGTAACTTGTGGTTTAACTTTTTTTTTGCTGCCATCATCCGGGCGAAAAGCCAGCATGCGCAGTAAAACCATTTCAAGTCCATTACGTGGATCGGGTGCTAAAGGTAAATCACGGCGACCATGTAATGCAATCTGGTAATACAACTGGATATCTTCTGCACTTAATGAATCCAGTAAATTAAAATAGCGTTGCTTATCACCCATATTAAAATCGTAGGCTTCTGGCACTTGTTTTAGTAATGCCAGGTAATGTAAGCAGGTAATAATTTCAGCTAAAACAGCAGAAAAATCAGGTGCCTGTTGTGCAAGTTCATGTACCCGTTGAATAACAATTTTGCCATCAGCTGATGCCAGGGCATCAAGTAAATCATAAACATAATGTTGCTCAATACTACCCAGCATTAAGCGCACATCTGTTTCATTCACATTGCCATTACCAAAAGCAATGGCCTGGTCGAGTAAACTTAAGGCATCACGCATGCTGCCATCGGCTGCACGTGCTAGCTGTAGTAAAGCAGCAGTTTCAAAACTAAGATCTTCTTTTTCTAAAATTAACTGCAAATGCGACTGAATCCGTTCTATTGATAACCGTCTTAGATTGAATTGTAAGCACCGTGATAAGATCGTAACAGGTAATTTTTGTGGATCTGTTGTTGCCAGTAAAAACTTTACATGTGGCGGTGGTTCTTCCAGGGTTTTTAATAAGGCATTGAAACTGTGCCCGGAGAGCATATGAACTTCGTCAATCAGGTAAACTTTGAAACGACCGCGGGTGGGTGCATATTGAACGTTATCCAGTAATTCACGGGTATCTTCTACCTTGGTACGTGAAGCCGCATCCACCTCGATCAGGTCAACGAAACGACCCTCATCAATTTCACGGCAAGTAGCACATTCACCACAGGGTGTAGCACTGATTCCCTGCTCACAATTAACCGATTTGGCCAAAATTCGAGCAATGGTTGTTTTACCGACTCCACGTGTCCCTGTAAATAGAAATGCATGATGTAAACGACCACTGTCCAGGGCATTACTTAAAGCCCGCAAGACATGCTCCTGCCCCACCATTTCGGCAAAACCCCGGGGACGCCATTTCCGCGCAAGTACCTGATAACTCATGAAATTCCTTAATTTTATGCGTAAACTAATGGAGCACATTGTAACGCAAAATAACGATTTTCGGTGTTTAGATAAGCATCAAAAGCTAAATATTGTGTGAAATTTGTGTCAAAGAAAGGTAGTAAGGCGGCGACCTGAACAAGCCACACCCCGGCACCCAAGTCCACCGCTGTGGCTGCTCCCTTCCAGGCCTGACCAGGTTCACGGATTATTGTTGCGAGGGGACCCATCCAGGCCACCATTGAAACTACTAGCAGAATCGTACTACACAAGATGTATTACAAAACGGCCGTGATTATGAGGCCTGATGAATAAAGGGTCAATAACTGTATCGATTATGATGAAAATACTGCAGGTATTAATCAAGTCTTTAATACACTGCGGCAAAATAACGGGTTGGCTAGTAAGAAGGAGTTATGCAAAATGCTCTCCGGATAAAATTTCATCTATTAAGTGAGTGTTATTTCAACACGGTTATATGCCACAGCAGCGGCCAGGCTACATATTGAGATTTAACAGTTTTAAATAAATTTATTTATATTTCCGGATAATTTTATCAAGCAAACCACGGCTTGCAGATTCAACCATATCAAAAACATGTTCAAAACCCTGCTCCCCACCGTAATATGGATCAGGGACCTGTGTTTCTGAATAGTCATCACTAAAATCAAGAAACAGGTTTAATTTATTTTCAAGTCCACGTGGGCAAAGACCTTGCAAATCCTGGTAGTTATCTTCATCCATGGCCAGTATATAATCAAATTCATGAAAATCACTCGTGATTGCCTGACGACCCCGTAAGTCACTTAAATCAATGCCGCGAGTTCGTGCTGTTTGCTGTGCGCGTCGATCAGGCTGCTCACCAATGTGATAAGCATGGGTACCAGCAGAATCTGTTGTTATCCAGTCTGAGTGCCCCTCTTGTTGAACAAGATGACGAAATACGCCTTCAGCAGTTGGAGAACGGCAAATATTTCCCAAACATACGAATAATACTTTTACTTTTTTCATAATATCTAAAGTTTTAAAAGTTACAGGACAAGTTAATTAATATTATGATTGAAATATTTTTCTATTAACAGTTTTTCTGTAATTGGCTTTTCAATCAAATAGCCCTGATAACAGTGGCACCCATGTTTTTCCAGGAATATTTTCTGCTCTTCCTTTTCCACGCCTTCAGCGACAAGAGATAAATTAAGATTATTGGCTATAGCAATAAATGTTTCAACTATGGCTGCATTATGCCTGTTAGTATCGACATCCTTAATAAATGACTGATCAATTTTTAATTCATCTAATGGCAGGAGTTGCAAATATTGCATTGATGAATAGCCGGTACCAAAATCATCAATAGAAAATTTTACCGATACTTCCTTTAACTTCTTCATTTTTTTAATAATATCTTCAATATTATGTAACAGCATTCCTTCTGTAATTTCTAGCATTAAGTAAGCAGGATTAATCTCATACTCAAATATTTTATCGATTATGAATTCTACAAAATCAGGCTGTGCAAATTGTTTAGGACTAATATTGACTGAAACTGAAGTAAACGTTTCTGGCAATTCAATCTTTTCAAGTTTTTGTAATAACAAGCATATGTTGTCAAATATCTCCATACCCAGCGGTATAATCAGACCGCTTTCTTCTGCAATAGGAATAAAGTTTGAAGGTGAGACGATACCTTTATCCGGGTGTTGCCAGCGTACAAGTGATTCAATACCAACAAGCTGGTTATAACGATTAACTTGCGGTTGGTAATTTAAGTAAAAATGTCCTTTTGATAAACTTGCCCTTATATCTTGTTCCGTCGATAAACGTCTGTCAGCAATTTCTTGCATCGATTTTTCATAAAATCTTACCTGGTTACGACCAGCATTCTTTGCCTCATATAGTGCCGCATCAGAAAACTTTAATAATTCATCCGGAGATTGTGAACCATTTTCCAAAATCGTAATACCAATACTGACGGTAATTGAATACTCTCTTTTATCAAGAATATAAGGTTCAGATAAAATCTCCCGGGTTTTATTAGCCATCCTCTCAGCAACATTAATAGCAGTATTGAGATGATTTGAAATTGCTGGATATACAATAACAAACTCATCTCCACCTAATCGTGATACCGTATCATCAGTTCGTTGCGCCTGTAAAATACGCTCTCCTATCTGACAAATTAATTCATCACCAATCTTATGTCCAAGTGAATCATTTAATGTCTTGAATTTATCAACATCAATAAAAAGAACAGCACCACAATTTTTTAGCCGCTTTGAGTGACCGACTTCTTGCTGCAACCTGTCCATCAATAATCTTCTGTTGGGAAGACCGGTTAAAACATCATGAAAAGCAAAATACTCGATTTTCTCTTTATCTTCCTTTATTCTTTTTCCGGTAAGGTGGTTTTGCCTAATGACATAAACAGCAATAATCACTCCAGCCAGTATAAGAAAAAATGTTATGAGGAAAACATAATTTACAGCCTTGTTGTATTCAGATTTACTGGTATTATACTCCTCGATAGATTTTTCTTTTTGGTAAGTTAAAATGTTATCATAGAGCAGCATAACCTTATCCTGCTCAGGCATAACTTTATGCATAAGCATCATGCTTGCTTCTTTATGTTTATTCTCTTTTGCTAACTGTATAACTCGTCTTTGAGCAACAGCAATAACGCCACCATTTTTATATAACTTATCTAACATTTCTCGCACATTATCATCAAGATCAAACGTCATAAGCTCGTCTTTTGTTTTAATCCACTTTCCGGCAAGGTTAGAAAAATTAATCAGCTCTTCATCCATCATAAAAGGATCTTCCATAGCCACTACATGATGAAGCGCCATTGTTCTTGCGCGGGCATAATTCCGCATAGTTTGAAGTAAATCAGTTTGAACAACACGATTATTAAGAAGAGAATTCATACGCTGATTCATTTCAGACATATTTTTTAATCCCATAGCTGTTGAAATTAACAGAAGAATTAAGAATGAAGTAAAAGCAAAAAGGAGGATTTTTGTGGAAATCTTATTCATAAATATATTGGCTTCATTTTTCGGATGAGAATTTTTACTAAACAGGTTTCCGATCGCATTATAAATCATATAAATAATAATGTATTTAGACATTAAACAACATTAGAAATATATTACGAATCGTTAAATATATTATTCTATTAAATGCATGCCGGTCTTAAAACCAACTTCTACATAATACAAAATTGACTGGTTTGACATCATCAGGGAGTGGTAATAGTTTATTCCTCCGCTAAGAACAGATAGGGTAGTAATTACATGTTAAAACAGAAGTGGAAGTTATATTTTTAAAGTAAATAATTATACAATCAGGTAATATACTCTTTTTTTAACATTTACACGGGTTTCATATGTCAGACACGCTCGAACTTTCACAGGATCTCATTTCACGCCCCTCCGTAACGCCGGAAGATATGGGGTGTCAGGCTCTGCTTGCTGAACGTTTAAGTAAAATAGGATTCAATATAGAACATATGCGTTTTGGTGACACTGATAACCTGTGGGCACGACGTGGAACTGAAGGCCCATTATTCGCTTTTGCTGGACATACCGACGTGGTCCCAACTGGACCGGAAGAAAACTGGAAATTCCCGCCTTTTAAGCCAACTATTGATGCTGGCATGTTATATGGCCGCGGTACTGCCGATATGAAAAGTTCAATAGCATGTATGGTGACAGCATGTGAACGATTTATTCAAAATAACCCAGAACACAACGGTAGCATTGCTTTTCTCATTACCAGTGATGAAGAAGGTCCGGCTCATGATGGTACGGTTAAAGTGATTGATACACTGGAAGCTCGTCACGAAAAAATTGACTGGTGCTTAGTCGGCGAACCATCAAGCACAAGCAAAGTTTGTGATGTAATTAAAAATGGTCGTCGCGGCTCAATTGGCTGCACTTTAAAAATTAAAGGGAAGCAAGGACATGTCGCTTATCCGCACCTGGCAAAAAACCCTATTCATGAGTTTGCCCCAGTACTAAAAACACTTGTTGAAACTGAATGGGACCAGGGAAATGAATACTTCCCTCCTACAACGTTCCAGGTCAGTAATATTAATTCAGGTACCGGTGCCACTAATGTTATTCCAGGTGAATGTGAAATCGTGTTTAATTTTCGTTTTTCAACCGCTATCACTGATACACAAATCAGGGAACGGGTTGAAGCATTATTAAATGAGTATAAAATCGAATATGAAATTGATTGGGCACTATCTGGACAAGCTTTTTTAACTGAGAAAGGTGAACTTGTTAGCGCCGCTCAGAAGGCAATAAAAGAAGTTTGTGATTATGAAACTGAACTATCAACGTCAGGTGGTACATCTGATGGCCGTTTTATCGCGCCAACAGGTGCACAGGTTGTTGAGCTTGGACCATTAAATGCAACCATTCACCAGGTCAACGAATGTATTGCTGTTAATGACCTTGAAACATTATCTAAAGTTTATGAAAAAATATTGTTTAACCTGTTAACTTAGGTGAGCATTACTGCATGTTTGCTATTGCAACTTCAATTGTTCGAATAACATCATCTTCAAGTTCTTTCGCTACTTTATGAGCTTTGCTGGTTTCTGCTACCTTACCTGGTCTTACAAATAAAATATGTGTTTGCTTATCCTTAGTATATAAAGTAAGGCGTAATGGACACAAAGCTAACATACTGGGATCAATATTACTTATTTTATTGGCGTACCATGCATTACAAAAAACCATGCTACGGATACTTTTTAGTTTATTTTTATTGTAGTCATCTCCCCAGCGCTTTGCTGAAAAAGAAAGGTTCTTACCAATATTAGGTTCAAAAATCACGAAATAACTGTTATTTTCCAAGGCTGTAAATACATGTTTATACACTTCATCCATTTCACCTTGAACAGTGCGATCATAAACTAAGGGATTAACCCGGGCTGCATTTATCGATGTCGCTGCCGGAGTCTCTGCAAATAAGTGTGTGACCGGGATTAAAAATAAAACTAAAAGTAATCTGAACACTGTCATTACCTCGAATAAATAATTTACTGATCTTTAATTTTTTTCCACGTGACTTCATCACGAATATACGTGGGTAGCGCATTTTCAGCACTGACCATATAACCTTGTTGAACCATATCTGCGGCTAAAACTGCAATATCCTGTGCATGAGGAAAACACCCTGAATTAGAACTTGTAATATCGACCTGCTTTAACTGGAGAAGTTCAGCCTGATAGGTATCCCATCCACTGCCCTGGCAATGCCACGTATTATCCTGAATAATGCCATTTACCGGGCTCACTTTTTCCGAGCCAGTTAAGCGCATTATATCGCCATCTTGCTGATAAAACCCCCAGTATACTTCCTTCATCCGGGCATCAATCATACTCAGTACCTGTTGTTTATTTTCTTCTCTTAAAGCTAATTGGGCAAGTGCTGCAAGACTTGAAACTGAGACCACCGGCAAATCCTGACTAAATGCCAGCCCCTGGACTACACTGG
>JAOUOK010000058.1 GCA_029880425.1 Gammaproteobacteria bacterium | reverse complement strand
CAGCAATTAATGAAAGTGACTATGTTATCGCCCAGGCAAATGCCAGTGTTGATAACAAGGGTAAGTTGATTGATGAGATGGTGCCATGTCGTCATAAAAATGAATTTACAATTTCTGCTCCGGAAGAAGTGAATTATATGGATGTTTCATCGAGACAGATCGTTTCGGTTGCTGCAGCATTAATTCCATTCCTTGAGCATGATGATGCTAACCGTGCATTAATGGGATCAAATATGCAACGTCAGGCTGTACCTGTGTTGTGTGCAGAAAAACCATTAGTCGGTACAGGTATCGAACGTACTGTGGCGGTGGACTCTGGTGTAACTGTTGTCGCGAAACGTGGTGGTGTTGTTGATTCAGTTGATGCGAGCCGTATCGTAATTCGTGTTAACGATGATGAAACGACTGCAGGTGAATCAGGTGTTGATATTTACAACCTGACTAAATACACCCGTTCAAACCAAAATACATGTATTAACCAACGTCCATTGGTAACTCCTGGTATCAAGATTGAGCGTGGTGATGTAATGGCGGATGGCCCATCTACAGATATGGGTGAGCTGGCATTAGGTCAAAACATGCTGGTCGCCTTTACCCCGTGGAACGGTTATAACTTCGAGGATTCGATCCTTATCTCTGAACGTGTTGTTCAGGAAGATCGTTTTACCTCGATTCATATACAGGAATTAACCTGTGTTGCACGTGATACCAAGTTAGGTTCTGAAGAAATTACCGGTGACATTCCAAATGTAGGTGAAGCCGCGCTCTCTAAATTAGATGAAGCCGGTATTGTTTATATTGGTGCTGAAGTTAAACCGGGTGATATCTTGGTAGGTAAAGTAACGCCTAAAGGTGAAACTCAATTAACACCGGAAGAAAAACTTCTGCGTGCTATCTTTGGTGAAAAAGCCTCTGATGTTAAAGATACTTCTTTACGTGTTTCTGGCAGTACTCATGGTACTGTTATTGACGTACAGGTCTTTACCCGTGATGGCCTGGAAAAAGATTCACGTGCACAAGCCATTGAAGATTCTGAAATGGATAAAATCCGTAAAGACTTCAATGATCAGCGTCGTATCATGGAAGCTGATACTTACGCACGTGCTGAAAGCATGCTGATTGGTAAGATGGCTGATGGTGGTCCAAATGGCTTATCAAGCGGTAGCAAAATCACGAAAGCTTACCTGGATGAATTAGAACGTGAAAAATGGTTTGAAATTCGTTTACGTAATGATGAAGCAAATACTCAACTTGAAGCTATTGCTGAGCGTGTTAAGCAAATTCGCATAGAATTTGATGAAAAGTTTGAAGAGAAAAAATCCAAACTGACTTCAGGTGATGATTTAGCACCTGGCGTATTAAAAATGGTTAAAGTATACCTGGCAGTTAAGCGTCGTATACAACCCGGTGACAAGATGGCCGGTCGTCATGGTAACAAGGGTGTTATCTCGATGATCGTTCCGGTTGAAGATATGCCGTTTGATGAAAATGGTACACCGGTTGACGTTGTTCTTAATCCCCTGGGCGTACCTTCACGTATGAACGTTGGTCAGGTACTTGAAACGCATCTTGGCTGGGCTGCTAAAGGTCTTGGACATAAGATTAATGCCATGATCAAGTCTCAGGAAAAAATTGTAGAAATTCGCAAATTCCTCGATAAGATTTATAACAAGTCAGGTGGACAGCAAGAAGATCTGAAATCATTCAGTGATGAAGAAATTCTTGATTTAGCGAAAAACCTGGTTCGTGGCGTACCTATCGCAACGCCGGTATTTGATGGTGTTGAAGAAACTGAATTAAAAGGTTTACTTGAACTGGCAGACTTGCCAACTTCAGGTCAAACAACTTTATTCAATGGACGTACCGGTGAAGAGTTTGAACGTAAAGTAACAGTGGGTTACATGTACATGCTGAAACTGAATCACCTTGTTGATGACAAGATGCATGCGCGTTCAACAGGTCCATACAGTTTGGTTACACAACAGCCATTAGGCGGTAAAGCACAGTTTGGTGGTCAGCGTTTCGGTGAGATGGAAGTATGGGCACTTGAAGCATACGGTGCTGCATATACCTTACAGGAAATGCTAACCGTCAAATCGGATGATGTTAATGGTCGTACCAAGATGTATAAAAACATTGTTGATGGTAATCACCATATGGAAGCCGGTATGCCGGAATCATTCAACGTATTGTTGAAAGAGATTCGCTCACTGGGTATCGATATTGAATTGGAGCAAACGGACTAATTAATAGATTGGTCTTATTAAACATCAATCTATAATTTTCTAGGAGTGACAACGTGAAAGATCTACTTAAGATCCTGAAGCAACAAGGGCATAACGACGATTTTGATGCAATCCGTATTGGACTGGCATCACCACAAAAAATCCGTTCATGGTCATATGGTGAGGTTAAGAAACCTGAAACCATCAACTACCGTACGTTCAAACCAGAGCGTGATGGTTTATTCTGTGCCAAAATTTTTGGCCCGGTAAAAGATTACGAATGTTTATGTGGTAAATATAAGCGTTTAAAACATCGTGGCATTATTTGTGAAAAATGTGGCATCGAGGTAACTCTGGCAAAAGTACGTCGTGAACGTATGGGTCATATTGAACTCGCAAGCCCTTGTGCACATATCTGGTTCCTCAAGTCATTACCCTCTCGTATGGGTTTGATTCTTGATATGACCTTACGTGATATCGAGCGTGTTCTTTATTTTGAAGCGTTTGTCGTTATCGAACCTGGTATGACCACTTTAGAACGCGGCCAGCTATTAACAGATGAAGGCTATCTTGAAACTGTTGAAGAGTTTGGTGATGAATTTGATGCACGCATGGGTGCTGAAGCTGTTCTTGAATTATTATCTTCACTCAATCTTGAGCGTGAAATTGCAGCTGTACATGAAGGTATGGGTGCAACCAAGTCTGAAACCAAGCTTAAAAAGTTAGGCAAGCGTCTCAAGCTTCTTGAAGCATTCCAGACTTCTGATAACAAACCAGAATGGATGGTAATGACAGTATTGCCTGTATTACCACCAGAGTTACGTCCATTAGTACCTTTAGAAGGCGGACGTTTTGCGACTTCTGATTTGAATGATTTATACCGTCGAGTGATTAACCGTAATAACCGTTTAAAACGTTTATTAGACCTTAATGCACCAGACATCATCGTGCGTAATGAAAAACGTATGTTGCAGGAATCTGTCGATGCCTTGTTAGATAATGGTCGTCGCGGTCGTGCAATTACCGGCTCTAACAAGCGCCCATTAAAATCGCTTGCTGACATGATTAAAGGTAAGCAAGGTCGTTTCCGTCAAAACTTACTGGGTAAACGTGTAGATTACTCGGGTCGTTCTGTAATCGTGGTTGGTCCGACATTGAAACTTCATCAATGTGGCCTGCCAAAGAAAATGGCGCTGGAATTATTTAAACCATTTATCTTCAGTAAATTAGAACGTCTGGGTATTGCTACTACGATTAAAGCCGCTAAGAAACTGGTTGAAAAAGAAGGTACTGAAGTTTGGGATATTCTCGAAGACGTTATTCGTGAACACCCGGTTATGCTTAACCGTGCACCAACACTTCACCGTCTTGGTATCCAGGCATTTGAACCGGTTCTGATTGAAGGTAAAGCTATTCAGTTACATCCATTAGTTTGTACAGCGTTTAACGCTGACTTCGATGGTGACCAGATGGCTGTTCACGTACCGTTATCGATCGAAGCTCAAATTGAAGCGCGTGCTTTAATGATGTCGACTAACAATATTCTTTCGCCGGCAAATGGTGAGCCAATCATCGTTCCATCACAGGACGTTGTATTGGGTCTCTATTACATGACTCGTGATCGTGTAAACGGTAAAGGTGAAGGCATGACCTTCTCAGATGTTGCTGAAGTACAGCGTGCCTACTCAAATGGCGCTGTTGAATTACAGGCGCGAGTAAAAGTCCGTATTACAGAAACAACTATTGATGATGAAGGTAATAAATCAACATCAACAAGCCTGGTAGATACAACAGCGGGTCGTGCTATTTTGTATGATATTGTGCCTGAAGGCCTGCCTTTCTCTCTTGTAAACCAGGATATGAAAAAGCGCACAATTTCACAGCTGATCAATGCTTGTTACCGTCGTCTTGGTTTAAAAGATACGGTTATTTTTGCTGACCAATTAATGTATACCGGTTTTGGTTACTCTTCACGTGCAGGTGTTTCATTCTGCTCAGATGATATGGTCATTCCGGACTCAAAAGCCGACATTCTTAGAGCAGCTGAAGCAGAAGTTAAAGAGATCCAGGACCAATATACTTCAGGTCTTGTTACTTACGGTGAACGTTATAACAAGGTTGTTGATATCTGGTCTCGTACCAATGAACAAGTAGCCAAAGCCATGATGGATGGCCTGGGTTCTGAAAGTGTTGTTGATAGAGAAGGCAATACTGTATCTCAACCTTCATTTAACTCTGTATTTATGATGGCAGACTCAGGTGCTCGTGGTAGTGCCGCGCAAATACGTCAGCTTGCTGGTATGCGTGGTCTGATGGCTAAGCCTGATGGCTCAATCATTGAAACACCGATTACTGCAAACTTCCGTGAAGGTTTATCAGTACTGCAGTACTTCATCTCAACCCATGGTGCGCGTAAAGGTTTGGCTGATACAGCATTAAAAACCGCAAACTCGGGTTACCTGACACGTCGTTTGGTTGACGTATCTCAGGATTTAGCCATTGTTGGAACTGATTGTGGTACTGAAAACGGCATGATGGTTTCAAGTATCATCGAAGGCGGTGATGTTGTTGAACCATTATCAGAACGTGTACTTGGCCGTATTGTTGCTGAAGACGTTGTCGATCACGAAGGTAAAGTTCTGGTTGAACGCGGTACATTCCTTGATGAAGCCTGGGTTGAAAAACTTGAAAATCTTGGTCTTGATCACATGAAAGTGCGTTCACCAATTACCTGTGAAAACCGCCATGGTGTATGTTCTGCTTGTTATGGTCGTGACCTGGCTCGTGGTCATATTGTAAATGCGGGTGAATCTGTTGGTGTTATTGCAGCACAATCTATCGGTGAACCGGGTACACAGTTAACCATGCGTACCTTCCATATTGGTGGTGCGGCGAGTCGTTCTGCTGCAGCTAATAGCATTGAAATTAAAGGTTCGGGTACCGTTCGTTTACATAATATTAAAACAGTACAGCATGCTAAAGGCCATATTGTTGCAGTATCACGTTCAGGTGAAATCACCTTGTTAGATGAACATAACCGTGAACGTGAGCGTTATAAAGTACCTTATGGTGCAGTTATTACCTTGAATGATGAAGATACGGTCGAAGCTGGACAGGTTGTTGCAACCTGGGATCCACATACCCATCCAATCATTACTGAAGTAGAAGGTAAAGTGATGTTCATTGATATCGTTGATGGTGTCACGGCGACATCAGAGGTTGACGATATTACAGGTTTAGCTAGCTTAATTATTACCGATCCAAAACAACGTGGTTCTCAAGCAAAAGATCTTCGTCCAATGGTTAAGTTGGTTGATGATGCAGGCAATGATTTAAATATTGCGGGTACAGAAATCCCAGCTCATTACGTATTACCAGCTGGTGCAATCATTAACCTTAAAGATGGCACCATGGTAGGTGTGGGTGATACGGTTGCTCGTATTCCGCAAGAATCATCTAAAACGCGTGATATCACGGGTGGTCTGCCACGTGTTGCTGACTTATTTGAAGCACGTAAACCAAAAGAGCCTGCCATTCTTGCAGAAATCACCGGTACGATTGGTTTTGGTAAGGAAACCAAGGGTAAGCAGCGTTTAATGATTACACCTACTGAAGGCGATCATTATGAAGCCCTGATTCCAAAATGGCGCCATGTTACGACCTTCGAAGGTGAGCATGTAGAAAAAGGTGAGGTTATTGCCGAGGGTGAACCAAGCCCGCATGATATTCTGCGCTTACTGGGTGTTGAAGAACTTGCAAACTACATCGTGACCGAGGTTCAGGATGTATACCGTTTACAAGGTGTAAAAATCAACGATAAGCATATCGAAGTTATTGTTCGTCAAATGCTACGTAAAGTTGAAGTCACCAGCCCTGGCGATAGCAACTTCTTACGTGGTGAACAAGTTGATCGTTCACGTTTATTAGAAACGAATGATGAGCTGATTGCCCAGGATAAACAGCCTGCATTATTTGATAATGTCTTGCTGGGTATTACTAAGGCATCACTGGCAACAGAATCATTTATTTCTGCGGCATCATTCCAGGAAACGACCCGCGTATTGACTGAAGCGGCTGTAACTGGAAAAGTTGATGATTTACGTGGTCTGAAAGAAAACGTTATCGTGGGTCGCCTGATTCCTGCTGGTACGGGTATGACTTACCATGAAGAACGTCGCCGCAAGCGCAGTGAAGAGATTTTGAGTGAAATGGCGTCAAATGACGATATTTCAGCCGAAGAAGTCTCTGCGGATGCACTTTTAGAGGCTGCAGTGGAAGAGGCTTCAGCAGCCAGCGCGAATGATGGTCAAACGCCTGATTCAGATTCGTCAGAGACTGAGTCAGTGAGTGAAAGCTAAATTGGCGAAAAAAAGTTGAAACAGGGCGGGTTTATGGTTGACGGGAACCCGCCTTTTCTCTAAAATTCGCCGCCTTACGACAGGTCGGACCCCTTGAATAAGTTCAAAAAGGTCCGGCCTGTCGTTTATTTTCTGGAGTTAGGAAGAGTATGGCAACGATTAACCAGTTGGTAAGAAAACCACGTAAACGCAAGGTCGAGAAAAGCAACGTACCTGCGTTAGAAGCGTGCCCACAACGACGTGGTGTGTGTACTCGTGTGTACACAACAACACCGAAAAAACCGAATTCAGCAATGCGTAAGGTTGCTCGTGTTCGTTTAACGAATGGGTATGAAGTAACAAGTTATATTGGTGGTGAAGGCCACAACTTGCAGGAGCACTCGGTCGTACTGATTCGTGGTGGTCGTGTTAAGGATTTACCGGGTGTTCGTTATCACACAGTACGTGGTTCATTAGATACGTCAGGTGTACCTGATCGTCGTAATGGCCGTTCTAAGTACGGTGCTAAACGACCTAAAGGTTAAAAAATATCGCTAAAAGTACTTAAAAATAATTTTAAGTACTTAGTATTTCAACAAGTTCGATAGGTATCCGGTGAATTCACCTTGTATCTGAACTTTGATTAGAGAGAAGCTGGGCAAATCCCATGGCAAGAAGAAGAGCAGCAGAAAAACGTTCAATTTTACCAGACCCTAAGTATAAGTCTGACGTAATTGCAAAATTCATTAATATGATCATGATGCACGGTAAAAAATCCGTAGCTGAAAAGATTGTATATGGCGCTTTAGAAAGCGTTTCAGAAAAAAGCAAACTCAGTGCTGAAGAAGCATTAGAGAAAGCCCTCGAAAATGTCCGCCCGGTCGTGGAAGTTAAATCACGTCGTGTTGGTGGTGCTACATACCAGGTTCCTTGTGAAGTTCGTCCTAACCGTCGTAATGCCTTAGCTATGCGCTGGTTGGTTGATGCAGCGCGTAAGCGTGGCGAAAAAGGTATGGGTGCACGTTTGGCGGGTGAGCTTTTCGAAGCGACTGAGAACCGTGGTTCAGCTGTGAAAAAACGTGAAGATACTCACCGTATGGCTGACGCGAATAAAGCCTTCGCTCATTACCGCTGGTAAGAAGGTAGATAAGTACAAGAGAGAAATAAGGTGGCACGTAAGACTCCTATCGAGCGGTATCGAAATATCGGCATCATGGCTCATATTGATGCAGGTAAAACGACTACCACGGAGCGAGTGCTTTTTTACACCGGCATCTCTCACAAGATAGGTGAGGTTCATGATGGCGCAGCCACCATGGACTGGATGGAACAGGAACAGGAACGCGGCATTACCATTACCTCCGCGGCGACAACATG
>JAOUOK010000057.1 GCA_029880425.1 Gammaproteobacteria bacterium | reverse complement strand
CTATAAAGTACTGGCATTTATCAAACTCATTACATTTTGAAAACTTTACTTAGAATAATATCGGTCAGGCTCTTTGATACTTTAGACTGTTATATCAAATGAAAGTGCATGTATTTATACTTACTTGTAAATCTAAATAATAAGCATGATGCTTTTAACTCATAAACAGAGATTCATAAAATATCATTTCATGACAAATCTTTTGATAAGTACAACTGGTCAGTATATGCAATTCGTTTACGTTTACTTAAGCCCGGTTTAATCTTTTTTATAACTAATTCAGATGTTGAACGATACGCAGTGAGTTTACCACCATATAAAGTTAAAAATTGCGGTAATGCACAATGCAATATAGTATCTCGCGGACGCGAGAACAATGACCTGTTACTTCCTTCATTTTTTGGTAACACTCGTAAACCTGCAAACTTTTCGATTATGTTAATATTTAAATATTCTGGAAAATAGGTTTTATATACGTTTACCAGGTAATCAATTTCTTCTTCAGTTACTTTTACATCATCAGCATTTCCCTGGTAAAGTTTTTCAGTTGTCCCAATCATCGTTCTTATTTTGCCCTCAAACTCATAAGGCATAACAAAAACGGCACGTTGATCAACGGCCTCTAAATAATAAATCCCTGATGGCGCAGGCGTATCAATAATGATGTGTGTTCCCTGTACCAGCTCAACATCTAATGAGCTCACTTCGGTTGATACTAACTTATGTATTTCATTCACCCAGGGTCCTGCCGCATTAATCACAACTTTTGCCTGAACTTTTTTATCAACACCCTGTTCTTTAAAGGTTAAGGAGAAACCTGTGTCGATTTTATCTATCAAACTTATTTCAACCGGGCAATAAAGTTCTGCCCCAAGTTGTTGTGCACTTTTCATAACTGCCTGAGTTAATTTTTTATCATTGGTTTGGCCATCATAATACCGATACACCTGTTGCAAATCTGTTTTATTTAAACCATCGAGACGTTCAACTTTTTTACGGCGGATGCGTTTGAACAGGTTATCTTTATGCAGCCCACCTAAAATGGAGTACAGGATAAGACCAATTCGTATATGCAGGGGACGTCGTGATGTCTTTTTATAAACAGGAATATAAAACGGTTTTAGCTTTACAAGTTCTGGTGCAAGACGGCATAACACGGCCCGTTCTTTAAGTGATTTTCTGACCAGGGAAAACTGGTAACTTTCAAGATAGCGCAGGCCTCCATGAATCAGTTTACTTGATTTAGATGAAGTACCGGAGCCAATGTTATTTTTTTCTAATACCAGGACAGAATAGCCGGCAGCAGCGGCAGCCTGTGCCACACCGGCACCATGAATGCCTGCACCTATTACCAGCACATCATATTCATGCATTATGTTTTTCGCCAGGAAATGCTTCTAACATTTCTTTAATTCGAAATGTTTCAAGATACCGGATCCCTTTTGCTAACAAGTGTTTCGCTAAGCCCGTATTGCCTACTTCAAAAATGGCAATTGTCGCGTCAATGTTTAACTCATCGTTATTTTCGGGTAATCCTTCATATGAACAAAATAACCATTCTGCTTCCCAGCTTAAGTTTTCGTCCCGTTCATTCCAGTGATCAACTACAATACCTGTTTTATATTCAGTACTTTCATGAATTGTTTTTAAAATAGCCTGGTTATATGAAATAAAACTGACCTGGCTATTCATGCCTTCAAACATCGGAAGTATAGTTCTTAATACCAGCTCTTCTCCAAAAGTATCAATCATTAAGCGTTTAAGTTCGATAAATGCATGTAGCTCAGGATATTGTTTTAAAAAATCGATAAAGTTTTGTAACGAGGTAATTTTATTTCCGTCAAACTTACCTGAAAATTTTTCACTGTCCGTAACATTAAAAGCTTGTAACTGGGAATAAGTATATTCATGAATTGCACCCATTTGCTGGCATAACCGTGTTAAGTCACGGTCATGAAATAAAACGGGAACGTGATCTGCGCTTAACTGTATGTCAACTTCAAGATATTTGGCGCCTGCTTTCCTGGCAGCATCCAGTGCAACCAGGGTATTTTCAGGATATGCAGCACTATAGCCCCTATGTGCTATAAAAACAGGCGCAATAAAAATTGGTTGTTGCATTAATACTCTCCATTTAATTAACACGGTCTGTAAAAGAGTAGACCAATATCACTCATTAACCATCCTTACCTGCGTCTTATTGAGACAAATTTATTATTATCTGTTAAGCGAATAATAAATGAACCATGAACACCATCCGTTAAAACAAACTGACGCACTTTATCTGCCGGAAACTGCAGAGTTTTCCCACAGCTACTTTGTACCTGGATATACTTCACTACACCTTCGTAGTACTGGAGGTATTCTTCAGCAGATAAATGCAGGCTAAATTCATATTCAATCATTATGGCAGACTAATATTGTTAAAATGATAAATTTATTCATTATTGCTTTGCGGAAATAATGAGCAACTACACTGCTTCAGTATTGATAGCCGCCCTGCTCCTAATATATCGACTTTCACTTTAAATTCACAGACAGTCGCCATCTTATTGATGAGTCTGATATAATCTCTGCACCCCATAGTGCATGCAAGGAGAATTGCTCCTGATGTACTTTTTTTAAACTTTAATTATTTAAGTGAACATATAATGAAAATTGCACTTCCTACATTAAAAAATATTATCAAATCATTTGTTATTGCATCCATTCTTTCAGTTGTTGGATTTTATCTTTTCCCCTTACTCAATACTGAAGTTTCATCTGCCCGCCTGGTAGCGTATTCAATTCTTTCCGGTGGATTTATTGCAGGTGTGCTCGTAAGTATGCCCATGGAATTTAACTTTGGCTCTAACCAGGTTTCCGTATTTATTGGCAACCTTGCATTTAAAGCTAGCGCAAAAGATCTTCGCGAGTTATTTGAAGAATATGGCGACATCCATAACGTACGTGTTATGACAGATCGTGCAACCCGCCGTCCGAAAGGATTTGCCTTTGTTGAAATGGATAAAAAAGGTGCCAAGGCTGCAATAGCTGAGCTTGATGGCTCTGAGTTCTTTGGCCGTGACATTAAGGTCAATTATGCCACACGTCGCAAAAACGCGGCTTAAGATTTTAATACATAAAGAAAAAAGGGCTGATTTATCAGCCCTTTTTATTTCTGCTTATCCCTGAACTTCTATTAGTTCGATATCAAACACCAGTGTTGCATTTGGTGGAATAACGCCACCGGCACCGGCAGCCCCATACCCCATGTCAGCAGGGATGATCAGGGTACGCTTACCACCTTCTCTCATTCCGGCAAAACCCTGGTCCCAACCTTTAATAACCTGGCCCGCGCCAAGATTAAAGCTAAAAGGATCATTACGATCTAAGGAGCTATCAAACTTTGCCCCTTTATTGTCGTCTTTCTCGGCATCAAATAACCAGCCTGTGTAATGCACCACAATCGGGCTACCCGCTGTTGCCTCTTTACCCTGACCTTCAACCGTGTCAATCATCTGAAATTCATTCGACATACTATCTCCTACTGACTTTTGTCATTAAAAAAACTGTTACTGGCACATACAGAGAATATTCACTATATCCCCTTATAAACTTGTGTAATTTATACCTGAAAACTAATTTTACTAAAGTTTTTTACTCATTTGTCGCTAATTGAAATATATCTTAGGTATAAGTTAACAAATTAATTGATTTAACCTTAATCACCGGCAGAACAATATTATGAGCAATAACTTTATACAATCCGTTGATGAACGAACTCAGCTCGCAGGAGCGAATCGTTTAGAGATTTTATTATTCAGTCTCGGTATCGATAAAAAAACCGGTCGAGAAGAAGTTTTTGGTCTTAATGTTTTTAAAATCCGCGAAGTAATCCAGGTTCCTGAAATCACACATGCTCCTGATATGCCCCCCGGTGTGATGGGCATGGTTAGCTTACGTGGCACGATGCTACCTGTCATCGACCTGGCCTCTTTTTGTGGGATGGAAGCAGAAGAACCGGCTGATAAACTTATCATTACCGAGTTTAATAAAACCACCCAGGGCATGCTGGTAAAATCCGTCGAACAAATCATTCGCATGGAATGGAATGATATTCTCGTCCCCCCGGCCATGATGGCCCACCAAATGGGAGGACTGGTCACCGCTGTAACTGAATTAGAAGACGGTCGCATTGCAATGATCGTTGATGTTGAAAAAGTCCTGAGTGAAACTGCCGGTACTGATGATGATGAAAGTGCATTTGAAACCATCGAAAAAACAGATTTTGAATCTTTTATGCTATTTGCTGATGATTCTCTTGTTGCGCGAAAGCAAATTGAAAAAACCATACAAAAGATGGGAATAAACTATGTCAGCGCAAAAAATGGAGAAGATGCATGGGAAAAGCTCCAGGAGCTTGCTACCCGTGCCGAGGCCATGGGCATAGAAACCAAAGATTATTTAAAGCTCATCCTGACCGATGTTGAAATGCCCGGTATGGACGGCTATGTCTTAACCAAGAAAATTAAATCGGATGAACGATTTAAAGGTATTCCGGTACTAATGCACTCTTCCTTATCTGCTGATACCAATATGGCACTTGGCAAACAGGTAGGTGCAGATCATTACTTGCCGAAGTTTGACCCGTTAGAACTGTCAAAAGCCGTCCTACATTACATTACTCCGAGTACGAGTCACCTTGATAATAATAGCTAGGTGATACCCACGCTCTTTACCCGCTGTCAAACGGGTAATTATTATTTGTGCTAAACAGCATACTATCTTTCATAAAGCCTGGTTCTACAGGCTGTTTTGATTTGCTCTTTTCGCGACTTTATCTTTTGGCTCCATTACTGAATAATGAGCGCAAATTATTTACCTACCCTCAATACAGGAAAGCACGGAAATGAACGAAATTTTTGATACCTCTGTTGAAACATTTGAAAAAGATGTTATCGAGGCATCGCATCAACACCCGGTACTGGTGGATTTATGGGCTGACTGGTGTCCACCATGCGTAGTGATTGCTCCAATCATTCAAAAAGTAGTGGAAGAAAGCGATCTCAGGTTATCGCTGGCCAAGTTAGAAGTTGATGAAGGTAAAAACATGAAAATTGCGGGGCAATACCAGGTGCGCGGGTTCCCAACAATCTTGTTGATTCAAAATGGTGAAGAAAAAGGTCGTTTTAGTGGCGCCCAACCCGCATCGTTTATTGAAAACTTTATTGATGACAATATTGAATAATTATTCTATTTCTTCTTGTTTTTTTTCTTTTTCTTACCGGTATAGAACACACCAGGTATCCAAGTTTTATATAACTGCGCTGTTTCATCCATGGATTCAGGATCCTGAGAAATAAATTGAAAGTCATTCATCCCAATACGTATCACATCACCATCTTTAAGTTTATATAACTCTATCGGTGAGTCATTAACAAAAGTATGGTTTGTACTGTTTAAGTCCTGGATTAAAAACTCTATACCTTTATCTAAATTAATAATTTCAACAACAGCATGGTGTTTACTAACGAGCTCATCATCTAACGTTATATCATTATCACTATCACGCCCAATCGTTGTACGCTGTTTTTCAAGTGCTAATTTTATCCCTGCTGCATTTTCTGTAAGTTGGATAATTAATGCCATTTTGTACTTCTCAGTTAAAGCTTGAAAATAGGAATACCAAAACCGCTATAAATTAAGGTTATAAGCTTTGGCTGCAGATTACATAAAACTAAATTCATCAAATTCCCCTGGATGAAAAGATGTATCTTTAAGCATACATGGAAACAAGCGTATTATGGAACAAAATCTGTTATAGATGTATAGTCTAAGCTGTTTTTTATATATAAATAATCATGGCAAATCATGGAACTAGAAGAAAAAATTCTGCAAATACTTGAAAATAAAATCCAGGATAACACCCTGGTTTTACCATCTATGCCGGATGTTTTTATCCAGGTAAAAAAGATTGTTGATGATCCAAATTCTAATATAGAAAATATTTCAACGGTTATCGCACGCGATCCATCTCTCACCGCCCGCATATTAAAAGTTGCTAATAATGCTCTTTATGGCAGCAACCATGATATTACCAATCTACAGCTTGCAATCTCACGAATGGGGTTACAGTTGACACAAACCCTGGTCACCAGCCATGCCATAACACAGATGTTTAATCAGCCCAGGGGGAAATTAAAGTCTTTTTTTGAAGCTTTGCAAAAACACAGCTGTGAAGTTTCAGCTAATGCGTATGCCATTGCTGCAAAATATACAAAAATCAACCCTAATGATGCCCTGCTCGCAGGTTTAGTACATAACATTGGTTATTTACCGATGACCCAGTGTATTGAGTCATTTCCCGAGGTTGAAGATGAACCGGCTTTGCTAATTGATATAATGAGTAATGTACACACGAAAGTAGGAGAGCGAGTCCTGAATTCATGGGGATTTCCACAACATATTATTGAGGCATCAATTAATTATGTAGAACAATTCAGGGAAGGAACAGAAAATATAGATCTGACGGATATTGTTATTATTGCCGGTCTAAATACTTTCCGGGGTAGCGATCACCCCTGCACCTTAACCGATTGGTCACAATACCCTGCATTTCAAAAAATTGGTATCAAGTACCGTGATGACCTTAATAAGCTTGACGAGATAAACCCTGATATTGAAAATGCAAGAATAATGCTGGGTATTACATCATGAGTTAAATGATACTTTGACCTGGTTTTTATGTTCTTTATCAAATACTAAATCAAACATAACCTTGTCATTATCCTGATCGATATCCGCTTTAACCTGTTTTAAATCTGGGTAACGAATCGCCAGGTATGAGTTCATTGCAGCAATAACCGGCTCATCATCATTCTTGATGGCATTTAACAAGGTGAAAGCAACAAACTGGGCACGTTGCTGCTGATCAGGGTTTACGATAGTTTCATTACCCAGCTGAATACCACCGTCCATTTTCTGATCCATGCGATCGAGGTATTGCTGCTGTTTTGCTGGTAACTGGATACTGCGATCATACTCAAACATGGCTTCGCCATTGAGTAAAACAACCATACTATCTGACATACTATTCTCCGACTAATAACTTCAGCTGTGTATTTTACCTGCGCCGGTGACGAATAGGTATGTGTTCAGAAAAAAATTAGTTATTTTTTGCCCACTTTTTTTACCGAGTTCTTTGTAATAAAGTCTTCAATTAACTGTGCAGGTACTGCTCCTGCTTGTGCAGCTTTTAACTCACCATCGGGTGCATAAATCAGGAAAGTGGGCGTACCAGCAAATTGCTGTCCGGTTGACTCATAAAATAATTTTGCCACTGTTTCAGGTTCTGCAATCAGGTTAGGGAAATCAACATTATGTTTTTTAATAAAACCTCTTGCATCTTCTTTCTTACTCTCACCATCAAGCGAGATACCTAACACAGTTGCATTTTTATCAGAATGAAACATGTGAAAATCAACATATTGATGCGCTTCCTTATTACAAATATAACAGTCTGATGCCCACATCATTACGACTAACCATTTGCCTTTTCCCAGGTGGTTTTTAAACACCTTATTGTTTCCTGAAAAATCCTGAAAGCCGTTGATTTCAGCTGAAACTGATAAAGGTAAAAAGAAAACTATTAAGAAGCTTAAAAATGTCAGTTTTTTAATCATGTCATGTCTCATAATTAGATTTAGGTTATAGCATAGTTGATGAATATAACTCGGACAGGTTTGTCGAAGTGAAGTTCAGCATTAAAGAGATTTTGCAAAGTATTTATCCAGGAAAGTTGCAAAAGGCAACGTATCTTCCTGTTCCATTTTTACCTGTTGTGCCAATGAAGTTGAGGTTAACTCCGAATAAAAATTCGACACGTCTTCACTTAATTCCTGTTGAATAAAAGTTTCATGGTGTTGTTGTGACATACGCATAGCATGTTGATAAAAACCTTCACCATGCTCCTTCATTTCATTCAACATTTTTGCTGAAGGTGTACAT
>JAOUOK010000056.1 GCA_029880425.1 Gammaproteobacteria bacterium | reverse complement strand
TGGCAAAGCTTGATGGCACAAAAGTTCACCTGGTTATCAGTGATGTAAATATGCCAAACATGGATGGTCTAACCATGGTGCAAAAAATAAAAGAAATGCCGGCATATAAATTTACCCCTATTATCATGTTAACTACAGAATCAGGTGCCGATAAAAAAGATGTAGCTAAAGCTGCTGGCGTAAAAGCATGGATGGTTAAACCTTTTAAACCAGATCAAATGTTAGATGCTGTTTCAAAATTAATTATGCCATAACTATATTCGTAGCGTGGAACCAATAAAATTGAGTTTATTGCCAGGACAGGATTGTAATTGTGATTAAAGTAAAAAAGAAACGCACTGGGTTATGTGAGGTTGAACTGGATGGTGAGTTAACTATTTATGAAGCTACAGATTTAAAAAATGAATTGTTCAAAAAAATGGAAAAATGCAAAGGTGTAACAATCAATCTTTCAAATGTATCCGAGATTGATACGTCATGTTTTCAGATACTTATTCTTGCAAAACGTGAATGTGATGAAGGCGGTATTGAATTCACAATGAATTCACATAGTCCTGCAGTTTTAGATGTGATTGAGACTTTTAATATGGGAAGTTTTTTTGGTGACCCAATTGTTCTTTAAGTTATGTTGTTTGGGATTTTCAGGAGAGGATGATGAGTAGCCCGGAAGAGACTTTTTTGCTTGAGTGTGGAGAGTTATTAACTTCAATGGAAGATGCGCTGCTACAAATGGAATCTTCTCCAGCAGATAGCGATTCAATTAATTCAATATTCAGAGCAGCACATACCATTAAAGGAACGGGTGGCGTATTTGGTTTTGATGATGTTGAGTCATTTACCCACGTTGTTGAGAATGTGCTCGATAAAGTGCGGGACAATGAGATTGATGTGGATAGTCAATTAATCGCTATATTACTCTCATGCAGAGACCATATTGAAATTTTAGTAAACAAAGCAGTTGCTGGTGAAGATATCAATGATGATGATAAAGATATTGATACTGATTTAAGATCAGGTTTAAACAAGTATTTAGATGTGCCTGAAGCTGTAGAAAATAACCTTGAAGTCGCTGAAGAAAAACACACCGTTGAGTTCGAAAGCTCTGGTTCAATGGTTATATCAGATAACTGGCATATATCATTGCGTTTTGATAAAGATGTTTTACAAAATGGAATGGATCCACTGTCTTTCATGCGTTATTTGAAAAATCTTGGTGAGATAGTTCATGTTACGACCTTGTATGATGATTTCCCAAAGCTTGAAGACTTTGATCCCGAGCTTTGTTACCTGGGTTTTGAAATTGACTTTTCATCAGAGGCAGATAAAGAACAAATTGAACAGGTTTTTGAGTTCGTCAGAGATATGTGTGTGCTGCATATATTACCCCCGCGTGCGCACATAGCACACTATTCAGAAGTAATTCAATCGCTACCAGAAGATGATATGCGTATTGGTGAAATACTGATTGCCAGCGGAGTATTAACGAAGCGAGAACTGGATGAAGCATTAAATAAGCAGGAAAAATCTTTTCAGGCAGAGAATGAAAACGTGACTCCAATTGGAGAAGTTCTTGTTGAAGAAAAAGTTGTTCATGAAGAAGTTGTTAATGCAGCTTTAAATAAACAAAACACGAATAAAATTATTAAGTCTACAGAACAAACTGTACTCAGGGTTGATGCCGATAAGTTAGACAGTTTAATAAATCTCGTTGGTGAGCTTGTTATTTCAGGAGCGACAACGAATATGCTGGTAAATAAGAGTGGTGATGAACAACTTATTGAATCCATGTCCAGTATGAGTCGCCTGGTAGAAGAGATTAGGGATAATGCTCTGAACCTTAGAATGGTTCAGATCGGTGAAACCTTTAACCGGTTTAAGCGCGTTGTGCGTGATGTCAGTAAAGAGCTCGGCAAAGATATTAAACTCAATATTAATGGTGCAGATGCAGAACTGGATAAAACAGTAGTCGAAAAAATTGGTGATCCGTTAATGCACCTGATACGGAATTCAATGGATCATGGAATTGAATCTTCGGCTGACAGGGTTGCTTCAGGTAAGGATATACAGGGTAATGTCTGGCTTAATGCCTACCATGATTCCGGGAGTATTGTTATTGAAGTAGCTGACGATGGTAGAGGTTTAAACCGCGATAAAATCCTTACTAAGGCTCATGAGAAAGGGTTGATTTCGGATGGCCAGGTATTAACAGACCATGAAGTGTATCGACTTATTTTTGAAGCAGGCTTTTCAACAGCTGAAACGGTAACCAACTTATCTGGCCGCGGAGTAGGTATGGACGTGGTGAGAAGAAATATTGAAGCCTTACGCGGTTCTGTTGATGTCGATAGCAAAGAAAATGAAGGTACTACGATCAGTATTCGTTTGCCCTTAACCCTGGCTATTATCGATGGGTTCCTGGTTCGTGTTGGTGATTCTTCATATGTCATTCCTCTTGATATGGTAAATGAATGTATTGAGCTTGAAGAAGGTGAACAGGCCGAGCCAGGTATGCATGGCTATATTAATTTACGTGATGAGGTTTTACCGTATCTAAGATTACGCAATTATTTTGATGAGCCTGCTTCAACAACAGGTTTGGAAAGTATTGTTGTAGTGAAATATGGCACAAATACAGCAGGATTTGTCGTTGATGAATTATTAGGTGAGCTGCAAACCGTGATTAAGCCGATGGGTAAAATTTTACAAAATGTTAAAGGCATCAGTGGTGCAACTATTTTAGGCAGCGGTAATGTTGCAATTATTCTTGATGTACCAAACCTAATAGTACGCGCAACCCAGGCTGAAACTTCTCATGTTATTAATAAAGCATCAGATGAGAATGTTTTGCTGCATTAAAGTTAGTGAGAGTGTTTGTTCAGGTGTGGAATACGCTAGATTTTAATGTTGGGTTTATGATTGTTTATGAGGAATTAGCAGGTGATGAGAAATATTTACAGGTTAAAAGTAAATTAAATGTATTTAAAGATGAAATCGTTCTATGTAATGAAAGTATTAATTATAAATATGGTTTGTGACTAAACAGGTGAAAGCTATGAAATGGTATTTAAATAGAAAGTTAGGGACTAAAGTATTATCTGGTCTGCTTGCTGTTGTGATAACAACAATTCTTTCAATTTCTATTGTGAGTTATAACATTGCCAGTGATGGTATGTACAAGGAAGGTTTTGAAAAGCTCACGGCAATTCGTGAAATAAAAGCCTCGCAAATTGAGGGTTATTTTCAGCAGGTTCGTGACCAGGTTGTAACCTTCTCAGAAAGCAGGATGATTATTGATGCGATGAAAGATTTTAAATCTTCATTTCATAATATTAAAAACGATCTTAATGTGACAGAAGGAAGTCTTTCCGTAATGGAAAGAAGGATTCGTAGTACGTATTCAAGTGAATTCATTCCAAAGCTTTCAACGAACCTGGGTCGTTCAGCTTCAGTTGACTCGTATTTACCAACAGATACGAGTTCAAAAATTCTTCAATATCATTATATAAGTAATAATCCAGAGGCGACAGGTTCAAAAAATAATCTTGAAATGGCTGATGATGGCAGCGTGTACAGCCAGCATCATAAAAAATACCACCCGGCAATAAATAATTTCCTGAAGAAATTTGGCTATTACGATATTTTCCTTGTTGATGCGGAAACCGGTCATATTGTTTACAGTGTATTTAAAGAAGTGGATTACGCTACATCATTGTTAACCGGTGCTTATAAAGACAGTAATTTCGCTGATGTTTATCGTGCAGCAAAAAATGCGAATTCAAACGAATATGTAAAGCTGGAAGACTTTAAACCTTACAAGGCATCTTATAATGCCAATGCTTCTTTTATTGCTTCACCAATATATGAAGGTAATAAAAAAATTGGCGTTTTGGTTTTCCAGATGCCGCTGGATAATATTAATAATATTATGACCAGTAATAAAAAATGGAAAGAAACGGGTTTAGGTGATAGCGGCGAAACATATATTGTTGGCGAGGATTATAAATTACGCAGTGAAGCCCGCTTTTTACTGGAAGATAAAAAGGGCTACCTGGAGTTAATGCGTCAGGTAAATACACCTGAATCTGTCGTTAAAGAACTTGATCGTATGGGTAGTGCGATAGGTCTGCAAGTGGTTAAAACTGAAGGAACACAGTCAGCTATTAACGGTCAATCCGACACGCGAATATTTAATGATTACCGTGATATACAGGTATTATCTGCATTCACACCTTTAGAAATTAAAGATATGCAGTGGGCATTAATGAGTGAAATCGATTATGCCGAAGCATTTGAGTCTATATATTCAATGCGTGATATGGTAATGATCATATCACTCGTGGTTTTACTTTTAGTGGGGGTTTTTGCTTACTTCTTCTCGCGAAAAATTATTGTGCAGCCAATACAAATTATGAATGCTGCAGTTGATGATCTGCGTGATGGTGATGGTGATTTAACTTATCGTTTACCTGACCTGGGGCATGATGAAATAGGTCAAACTGCAAAGTCACTTAATGGCTTTATGGATAAAATACAGAATGTATTAATCGAAGTTACAGGCGGAACAGATCAATTATCCATTGCGGCACAGCAAATTAGTGAAACCTCTCAGTCTTTAAGTTCGACGGCAAGTGAGCAGGCTGCCAGTGTTGAAGAGACCAGTGCCTCGTTAGAACAAATGGGTGCATCGATTCAACAAAATGCTGAAAATTCAAAAGCAACCGAAAGTATTGCAACATCAACATCTTCACAAGCCACTGAAGGTGGTGAAGCTGTAAAAGAAACCGTGACTGCAATGAGCGATATTGCATCGAAAATTGGTTTAATTGAAGACATAGCATATAAAACCAACCTGCTTGCACTTAATGCTGCAATAGAAGCGGCACGTGCGGGAGAGCATGGTAAAGGTTTTGCTGTTGTTGCAGATGAAGTTAGAAAACTTGCTGAACGAAGCCAAAGCTCCGCGCAGGAAATCAGTGACCTTGCAAATAACAGCGTTAAAATCGCAACTCGTGCTGGTTCGCTTATTACTGACATGGTACCTAACATCCAACAAACTGCAGACCTGGTTCAGGAAATCACAGCAGCCTCAGATGAACAATCTGCAGGTGTTAGCCAGGTGAATATTGCAGTTGAACAACTGGATAAAGCCGCCCAGCATAGTGCTTCATCATCAGAAGAACTGGCCGCCACAGCTGAAGAAATGGCTGCCCAGGTACAGGAACTAAGAAACACGATTGGTTTCTTTAAGCTTGAATCTGATAATTCTGATAAGCACAATGTATCTCCTGTTAAAGGTTCTGCAGCATCTTCTGCTCATATACCTGCCAAGCAACATAAACCTGTTTCAGTTAATCCGACTGATGATATAAATGAGAAAGATTTTGAAAAGTTTGCATGATGTAAATGAACTTTTCATTAATAGGTATCAGGAGAAAACATTATGTCGGAAATTATGTCTGCAGTAGAAAATGTACCATCACTTACTGAGACAAATGAACTGGTTGCTAAAACTGATGATACGGGTACGAAATATTTAACCTTTAAAGTTGGCGGTGAACTGTTCGGTGCAGAAATCAATAATATTAGTGAAATTATTGAATACAGTGATATGACGCGTGTTCCTTTTACTCCACCACATATACGCGGTGTGAGTAATTTAAGGGGGAACGTTGTTCCTATCATCGACCTGGCAATTCGCTTGGGAAAAAAACCAGGTCAACCAACAAAAAGAACCTGCATAATTATTGTAGAAATGGAAGATGCTGGCGAGAAAATGGATATTGGTTTCGTTGTGGATGAAGTTGATGAAGTTCTGGATATTCATGAAGATGATATAGAACCAGCACCACAGTTTGGAGCTGACATTGACAGTGCTTATATCAATGGTATGGGTAAACTGAATGGAAAATTTGTTATTTTATTATTATTGGAACAGGTTCTTTCGATAAGTGAATTAAGTCAGTTAATTTCAGACTATGACTTATTGCAGAGTTAATATGGTTGTAAATATATCTTGAACCTGTGCAGACAAGCAAAGGAAGATAATTATAGTAAAGGTCCTGTAATAATGAACGTATCACCTGGAAACTTGGTAATCACTGATAAGGAATTTAACTTGTTTAAATCACTTATTTATGAAAAGGCAGGTATTACGTTAGCTTCCAGTAAGCGCTCGTTAGTTGTTGGTCGTTTAAGTAAGCGCATGCGGCAGTTAAAAATATCTTCTTTCACTCAATACCACAGCTTAATAACAGAAGAAGGTAATTCAATTGAATTGCAAAATACGATTGATTTTTTAACAACAAACGAGACGTATTTTTTTAGGGAAGATAAGCATTTTGACTTTTTAAAGACAGAAGTTCTTGATAACTATGGCGCTGGTACAAATTTTAAAGCATGGAGTGCAGCGAGTTCAACCGGTGAAGAAGCATATAGCCTTGCTATGGTTTTAGCAGAAAAATTGGGTTTGAGTTCTTCATGGACAATTCTGGGAACGGATATAAATAGTGATGTGGTTAACAAGGCAAAACGTGGCTTGTATCCTTTAATAGAAAGTCAAAAAATACCCCGTGCATACCTAAGAGAATATTGTCTTAAAGGTGTTGGTGCACAATCAGGTATGATGTTGATAGATAATAAAATAAAAAAGCATATTTCTTTTGAGTTACTTAATATTAATGGTGGCTGGCCTGAGTATATAAATAATTTTGATATTGTTTTTTTACGAAATATTATGATTTATTTTGATATTGATACGAAGCGGAAGTTAGTGGATAAAATTGCGAATAAAATTAAGATGGGTGGTTACTTGTTTATAGGCCATTCTGAAACATTAAATCAAATATCCGACAGATTTAAAATTGTTAAGCCGTCAATATGTCAGAGAATAAAATAAAATACGTTTCAGGTCGTCATGTAATCGAGCCCGGTGGGTTTTATTTTGGTAAAGATGAAGAGGATATTTATACCTTGTTGGGTTCCTGTGTTGCCGTGACAATGTGGCACCCGGTACTGCATATAGCAGGTATGTGTCATATTATATTGCCCAAGCGTAACAAAGAACTCGATCACACCCGTTTTGCTGACGGTGCAATTAAAAAGTTTATACAAGAGATTGAACGATATAACACATTACCCATGGATTATGAGGTTGGTTTATATGGTGGTGGTGATATGTTCCCATCTTTTTCTAAGAAAAGCAGGGAACTGATAGGTGAAAAAAACTTTAAAGAGACTGAACGACTGCTTTTACTGAAGCACTTTAATATCAAGTTTAAAGACGTGGGTGGAGAAGTTGCTAGAAAACTGACTTTGAACCGCGTAACAGGAACCGTTTCATTGGAATATGTGAAGTTGCAAAAAAAGTAAAATATTTATGAGTAAAATAAAAGTGCTAGTGGTTGATGATTCTGCCGTAATTCGTCAGGTCATGACTGAAATATTAAAGGGTGACTCATCTACGGAGCTTGATGCTGCTGTAGCTGATCCTATTTTTGCAATGAAAAGGATGGAGCTTAACTGGCCAGATGTGATTGTACTGGACGTGGAAATGCCCCGTATGGATGGTATAACTTTCCTTAAAAAAATTATGGCTG
Source organism: Gammaproteobacteria bacterium (assembly GCA_029880425.1). Classification (GTDB taxonomy): domain Bacteria; phylum Pseudomonadota; class Gammaproteobacteria; order UBA6429; family Thiohalophilaceae; genus JAGLTQ01. Next base: position 403 of record JAOUOK010000056.1, on the reverse strand, counting down.
AACATCCGACTCCTGTTGTTATGTGTTCAACGCTTACTGCATCAGGAACAGCAACCGCTTTAGAAGCGATGACAGCAGGTGCAGTTGATATTATTACAAAACCTAAAGTAGGCGCAAAAGCACACTTGTTAGAAGAAAATAAAACTATTCTTAATGTTATAAAGTCGGCTTCTAAAGCACGTAATTTAGAACAGCTTAAAACGACCAATTTATCCACACCCAGGATATCTATCGCGAAGAAATTAACTGCAGATGCTATTTTAGATAAACCAACAAGCGCAATGACAAAGACAACAGAAAGTATTGTTGCAATAGGAACATCAACGGGGGGGACGCAGGCTTTAGAAGTTGTTCTGACTGCATTACCTAAAACATCTCCCGGCATAGTTATTGTACAACATAT
>JAOUOK010000055.1 GCA_029880425.1 Gammaproteobacteria bacterium | reverse complement strand
ATGGCATTGCGCACAGGATAATGCATCTTCTTTAGGTGCAACCATGTGAGTAATTGGCCAACTCATTTCGGTTTTTACAAAACCCATTTTGCCGCTATAGGGAACACCCGTTGCCGCCATACCGGCTTTCAGGGCTTTTTCCCAGTTATAGTGACCCTTACCCCAGAATGCATTCTCATCGTTGCCTGCAGTATGGAATACTGCCAGGGTTTGATTACCTGCATCAAAAGGTTGTTTGCCTCGGAACACTTTAAATGGCCAGATCAATGCGTTTGGATCACCAGCTTCACCCCTGTAGTCATTGATCTTCACAGTTTCAGTGCCATCCACTTTGTCGCCAAACAACGTGTATTTTACTTCCCCGTTGAACCATTTATATTCAGGGATTACATAACGATCGTAAGTGAAATCACCTTTTTTACTGACATAGGCAACCATACCTGAACTGGTAAACGTTTTAATTGATTTACCCTTCTCATCCAGTTTACCCGCTGTAGACCAGTCCCATGTCATCTTGGTTTCACGCGGTCCACGTGCATACTCAGGAATATGACAAGTCTGACAAGCTATTTTATCAGTATGATCATTTAACTTCGCATAGTCTTTGTGTGGTGCATTGTCATGACAAGCTACACAGGTAGTAGGATTACGTTCACCAGCTTTACCTCGAACCATTGCACCTTTGGTATCAATAGATGTTGTCGCATAACGACTACCACTGACTTTATGCGAATCACTTAAGTGACATTCACCACAACTGAAGTTAAGGCCATCTGCATCCATGTGAACATCAAGATATTTCATAGGTTGTTTCAATGAACTATCTAGATCACCATGTTTTACCGCATCACCACCACCACCGTAGAAATGACAAGCGCCGCAGGTATCACGACTGGTTTTACCCACGTTCTGCGCAATCTTCTTCAGATCAGTTGGTTTCTTAATTTTTCCTGATTTAGGTGGCCACTCGTAATCCTTGTAGTTTGGATGACCGGATAAACCAGGATACTTTTTATAGGTCTTGGTTGTATCATGACACGCTAAACAATCGACACTCTCTTCCTTGGTGAAATCAAAGTTGTCATCTTTCCAGCCATAACCAATATGACATGCACTACAAAAAGTCTGGTTGGTTTTGGTAGAAGTACAGAAATTATTGATAACGTGCTTCTTACCTAATTTCCGCTTGGTCGCAGGATTGATAAACTCCCAGGTCCAGTGCTTAGTCGCGTGAACTTGTTTAGCAGCCTCGGTATGGCAACTAAGACATGCTTCAGTTACAGCAGGACCATCTTTAAAGTTCTTTTGCAGCTCTTTAAATTTTGTATGGTCAGCCGTTGACTTACTTTTTGCTTTCTTAACATCTGAAGTTTTCGCTGCAGTTGCTGGTATTGCAGCAGCTGGTTTCTGCATAGCAGTTTCTTTACTTGCTGATGCGTATCCTGCAGACGATAACATCATCCCCCCAATTAAGAGGAGATATCCGACTATATATCGCTGTTTTTTCATCGTTCTGTCCCCGTATTCATGCTGTGAAAACCACAGTTTGAAATTGATTATGCTTATTGGTAGTTCCTGGCACGTTATTAACAACCTGCATCTTTAGGACCACCTTTACCACCACCACCTGGGCCTCCACGAACCAATGGAGGTGCGGGTTTAGAAGGATCCATTACGACAAATTTAGCCTGATCTTTGGCAACCTCGGCCATAATATCGCCGACTTTCTTGCCAAACATTCGACCAACTAAACCTGAGTTCATCGTACCGATATAAGTCTTACCATCATCTTTTTTATAAACAGTAATCGTACAGGGCATTAAGATTGAAAGAATTTTTGTTGTGTCATCTTTAAGTAAAGGAGCAGAGTATTTAGTACTGCAAGCTTCAACCAATAAGACAGGTAATACATTTACACCACTTGCTGCTGCAGCCTTGGCTGGATTACGTAAAGCAGACAGTTTCCAACCACGACTTTCCAGTGCCTGGATATTCGCTTGTACCCGTGCCGCCGTCTCTTCTACACCAAATGGACTCGGATGTTCCTTCATCATGAGATCTGGTGCATACAAAAGTAAGGTGGCGATGAACAAGCCAACACCGGCAATAAAACCTACGATAATTTTCATGATTTTGCTCCCTGTTAATACTGATTTTTATGAGAACCCGAAATATTAGACATTTCTAATATTCTTATAGTCTCATATTGGTAATTATTCTTTGATCGAGATCAAGAATACTCGCTAAAAGTAACTAATAATGATTTTTGAAAGAAATCTGGTGAGTCTATTGCTAAAAGACCTTTCCTTATAATTTAACTGTATCGTTAAAACCTGAAACTGCATAAATTTGCTTATAATTATTGTTATTTGCAAGGGTAGTGAAAATACATCGCAGCCATGATAAAGACAACCTTACCGCCTAATAATTAACATAAATTTATCAATTATTTTAAATTGAAAATAACCAATAAATTTACTAAAGAATTAGTTTTCTTGCATGGTGACAATTCACACTTTAGGCAAAATATTTGAGATAAAATGGCCAGATATATTGGCACTTCATAAATATGTGAATTACAGTATGACTAACTCATTCACAATATTTATAACAAATAACGGGCAATAAACGGTGACTTTACCAGTACTCAATTTACCTTTACTCAGTTCAAAACGGCCTAAGCCCTACATAAAAGCTAAGCAATTTAATTTATGGCTCAAAGGTTTACCGATTGGTAATGTAAAAAAATCATCACAAATTGTTTTACAGCAGCTAAAAATTTTAAACCAGTCGCGTTATCCCTACTCTGAGCGCAGCCAGTTACTTGATGCACTGCGGCCGACGTTCAGGCAATTATTGCTTTCATTAAAACAGCCTTTACACCAGGCACAACTTCCCCTGTCACACGACAATTTACTCATTGCCGAGCTTATCCAGAAATTATTAATCGAAATGGCCCATGGCTATAAACTGATTACCAGTGACTTAATGGAAAAAAAATCAGCCAAGGAAAATGATCAGCTTTTACTTCGTGAATCAATTTATCTCAGTATCCAGTATCTCGCCCGGAGTATCGTGGAAAGCTACCTGGTTTATTCTTCACCACAATATGATGCCTGGCGTGAGTTACATCAGCTTTATCGTTATGCTGAGTATGAAAGCATTCAAAATGAACCTATTGATGATCCCTATCCCGATCATCCTTTACCCATTCAATACACGATTGATTTAGCCTATAAACGCATAGTGCTACTTTCTTTATCTGCTCCTTATCATCTTATGCAGAACGAAGCTGAAGATATTTTCTACCTTGTTTCAGCCTGGACTTCTGTATGCAATATAAGTGAACTTGATAAAAAACATATTTCAGATCAGTACGGTGTGGATTTTGCCACAGACATGTCGCCACGCTACATACCAGAAAACCTCGAATGGGAACCGGTTGATGGTCGAATTATTGATATCAATCGAGTAAAAGAACGGCTAAATAATCATATAACGAAAGTACTTCGTTACAATTTCGACTCAGATGATTTTCTCGAACACGACGAAACGCCACAATCACTCAGGGAACGGCAGCAACGTGATATGTTGCTTCGCTTAACCGATGCCTGGCATAGTAATTTAACACGTGGAAATGATCGAAAAGACCGTGGTGCAAGATTACGTATGGCACTAAGTCTCAATGCCTGTCATTTTTATTCATCTAACAAAGCTTCGTTTACCCCCGAGATGGATGAACTGCGTTTGTTATCAAAAGAAAATAAACAGGCAACAGTATTTGCAAACAGCTATCGTGATGCCTTACATAAAGATCGCCTGCATGAAAAAAGTGCTTACCCGATTAGCCCATGGCAACAACATAATATCAGCCATACCGGTCTTGCTTTAAGCTGTGCAGACTCATGTCAAAATATGAATGTCAAAGTCGGCGAAGTTGTCAGTTATTTATTTGAAAGTAAAACTGGGCAGCATTGGAAAATTGGTATTATTCGCTGGCTGCAAATTAACGAGAAAAATAATGTTGAAATGGGGATTATGAACCTGGCTCATAGTGCCGTTCCGATTGCTGTTAAAGCTGTTGATGGTATTGGCAAAGGTACAGATTACTTCCGCAGCCTGCTAATCCCGAAACAAGTTTCGATTAAACAGTTACGCAGCGTTATTGTACCTGCATTACTTTACGATATAGGCAGCATTTTATCCGTTAACATGAAAACAAAGCTCTTCTATATCAAACTGACAAAGCTGATTATCTCAAGTGGAAATATTGCAATGTTTGAATTTGATACACTGGAAAATGCCCCTGTTGATTTATCTGCAGATTTATCCGGGGATAATATTTAATTATTTTCCTGGTATTCATATAAAACCTGAATTTGTGACGCATATCCGAATGGCTGAAAATCAGCGTTAAAGCATTTTACTTGTTGAGTTTTTCTTCTTCAGCAATCGCCTTTTCAAACTCATCATCAAGTTCCTGTTCTTCCTGTTTTTCCCGTTCTTTTGCCAGGCGTTCGCGTTTACGGCTTAACAAACGTGAAAAAACAAGACCTAATTCAAACAACACCCACATCGGTATTGCTAATAACATTTGTGAAACCACATCAGGTGGTGTCAGCAACATACCCACGATAAATGCAATGACAATAATAAACGGGCGCTTATCCGCCAGTTTTTCAGCTGTCGTCATCCCGGTAGCAATAACAATAATAGTTGCAATCGGAACCTCAAATGCCATACCAAAAGCAAAAAACATTTTTAAAACAAAATCGAGATATTTTGTGATATCCGTCATCATGGTGACACCCTGAAGCTGGATACCTGTAAAAAATCCAAACATTAATGGGAAGACAACAAAATAGGCAAACACCATTCCTAAGTAAAACAAGATAATACTTGAAAAGAGTAAAGGAAAAGCCATGCTTTTTTCATGCTTGTACAAACCCGGTGCAACAAATGCCCACAGTTGGTACAAAATAAAAGGCATGCTGATAAAAATTGCCGTTACCATCGAAAGCTTAAAAGGTGTTAAAAAAGGTGACGCAACTTCTGTTGCAATCATGCTGCTACCTTGTGGTAAATGTCGCAACAAGGGTTCGGCTAAAAGAGAATAAAGTTCATTTGAAAAAGTAAATAAAGCTAAAAAAACAACCAGCACCACTAACACTGCACGCAACAAACGATCACGTAACTCTACCAGGTGTGACATAAAAGGGGCTTCTTGCTCTACTGAAGTATCAGTTGAATTGGAATTTTCGCTCATGGCTTTAATTAGTTATCTTTTTTAGATGAAGAATTATCATCGCTAGAGGTATCAAAACTATCCGCATCATAGTCTTCTTCATATTCATCATCTGCCACGTCGCTGTGATCTGCCATCTCTTTTAACTCGTCACCTGGCACTTGATCATGCTCAGTATCACCTGCTTCTTGCCTGGCGCGTTCTTCATCCAAGATTTTTTTATTATAGGCTTCCGGATCATTAAACGCGCTGACCTGGTAACTTGGCTTGTCCTCTTCTTCAAGGGTAAAGGCATCAGTCTTCATAATTTCTTTAATTTCATCAAGACCCACATCTTTTGCCAGGGCATTGCGGATTTCTTCTTGTTTTAGTTCACGATCAATATCAGTTTTTACATCTGAAACAAAACGACGCGCACGTCCAACCCACTTACCTGCAGTTCGTGCAACACCCGGTAATTTATCCGGGCCAATCACAAGCAACGCGATCACAGCAATCGTGGTAAGTTCCCAAAAACCAATATCAAACATACTTAAACAATCTCAGAAAAGTGTTTTAACCTTGAAATACAAGGTTAAACTTTATCTTCTTCTTTAACTTTAGTTACTTCACCTTCAATAACGCCGCTTTCACTTTTAGTTATTTGCTCTGCAGGTTTTTCTTCTTCATCTTTTACCGCATTTTTAAAACCTTTAACGGCTGAACCCAGGTCACTACCTACATTACGCAAACGTTTGGCTCCAAATAACACCAGGACTATAACAAGTATGATAATTAACTCTGTAACACCAAATCCCATTTTATTTCTCCATATTAAATAATATTAATAATTAACTAATTATAATGTTTTAAAAATAATTTACTGAAAACCAGGAAGGTTACTGCCACCTAATAAATGTATATGTAAATGGAAGACAACCTGTCCACCACCTTCGCCAGTATTAATAATGGTTCTGAAACCATCATCCAGGCCCTGTTCTTTTGCTAATTTTGGTAACTGTTTTATCATATGTGCCATGATTTCATCATGTTCATCTGATACTTCATTTAAACTTTCAATATGTACACGTGGTATTGCGAGTAAATGTACATCAGCTTTTGGATAGATATCTTTAAAAACGTACATCTTGTCATCTTCATAAATTTTATCCGACGGGATTTCACCTGCTAAGATTTTACAAAAGAGACAATCACTCATTTCAGCTTAATCCTATTATTTTGACCTGTTTGCTTTTTCTTCCAGGCCCGACATACCAAAGCGACGTGCCAGTTCTATAAGTACGTCTTCATGACTTAAGCCCTGATTCGATAACATCACCATGGTGTGAAACCAGAGATCGGCCGTTTCATAAATAATTTTTTCCGCATCACCATCTTTTGCTGCCATCACAGTTTCGGTAGCTTCTTCACCCACTTTTTTCAAAATGGCATCCAGACCCTTGCTGTGTAACTTGGCAACATAAGATGATTCCGGATCGGCATTTTTACGCTCTGCCAGTACTTGTGCTAACTGTTTTAATATATCTGACATAGGAATTTATTTATAAATCTCATCGGGGTTTTTAATTATCGAGTCTACTTCAACCCATTTATCATTTTGCAACTGTTTATAAAAACAGTTGTGACGGCCAGTATGACAAGCAATACCCCCTAATTGTTCAACTTCTAACAACACAACATCATTATCACAATCTAAGCGGATATCTTTAATGGTTTGAACATGACCAGATTCTTCACCCTTGCGCCATAACTTTCCACGTGAACGTGACCAGTAAATTGCCCTGCCTTCGTTAACAGATAACGCTAATGACTCCCGGTTCATCCAGGCCATCATTAAAATTTTACCCGTACCTGTTTCCTGGGCAATGGCCGGAACCAGTCCATCTTTGTCCCATTTAATCTCGTTTAACCAGTCTTCACCCATAAACTATAACCGCATCTCGATACCACTGGATGCCATTTTTCGTTTTGCTTCTTCAATGGTGAATTCACCAAAATGAAAAATACTGGCTGCCAGTACCGCGTCAGCTTTACCTTCTTTGACCCCCTCAACCAGGTGCTGAAGTTCACCAACACCGCCAGATGCTATAACCGGAACATTCACCGCTTCACTTATTGCACGGGTCAACTCGAGATCAAAACCGATCTTGGTACCATCACGATCCATACTGGTTAACAGGATTTCACCTGCACCGTAATCCACCATTTTAATTGCCCACTCGATAGCATCAATACCTGTTTCTTTTCGTCCACCGTGGGTAAAAATTTCCCAGCGATTTTCTTCGCCTTCGGCACTGACTTTCTTGGCATCAATGGCGATCACAATACACTGCGATCCAAATTTTTCTGCCGCTTCCTTAACAAATTCAGGATTCGCAATGGCCGCACTGTTAATACCCACTTTATCCGCACCGGCATTAAGCATCGTACGAATATCTTCGACTTTACGAATGCCACCGCCAACAGTTAACGGGATAAACACCTGGCTCGCCACTTCTTCAACCAAATGTACCATGGTGTCACGGTTGTCCGAGGTTGCCGTGATATCCAGGAAAGTAATTTCATCCGCACCTTGTTCATCATAACGCCGGGCCACTTCAACCGGATCACCAGCATCACGAATATCAACAAACTGTACGCCTTTCACTACACGGCCATTGTCGACATCTAAACAGGGAATGATTCTTTTTGCTAAACCCATAATTATTTACTTAACTCGTCTGCGAGTTTTTGCCCCTCGGTAAAATCAAGGGTGCCTTCATAAATAGCACGGCCAGTAATCGCACCTTCAATACCTTCTTC
>JAOUOK010000054.1 GCA_029880425.1 Gammaproteobacteria bacterium | reverse complement strand
ATCGCCACTAGATGGCATTGGACCTGAAGAAATTGGACTAAACATGTTAGCTAGCAGGCTGGATCAGGGTGAAATTAAAGAAGTGGTGCTGGCGACAAACTTTACAGTAGAAGGTGAAGCTACAGCACATTATATCAGTGAAATGGTCAACAGCCGCAACATTACTGCAAGCAGGATTGCTCACGGTGTTCCTGTTGGTGGTGAGCTAGAATATGTAAACAGTACAACGTTATCACGCGCATTTACGGGCAGGCAAAATTTCTGATTAAACCGTTAATTTTTAATTTGTTCCAGGATTTTTGCTGTGTGTATACAAATCGTTTTAAAATAATTATAACTTCTTTCATCCAGTTGGCAATTAGATGTATGACGGTCCGCATAAAACAAGCCGTAAGGCTTTCCTTTTCTGAAAATTGACATCACAACAAATGAATTATTGTTAATAAGTTTTTGAAACTCGGGTTGAACTAACTTCCAGTATGTTGACCTGTTTAAGTCATTAATTAACAGTGCTTGCTGCTTTTTTATTAAGTGGGTGAAAAGATTAGCATTATTAACTTCAATAATAAACCGATTAAAAACGAAGTCGTTTTCTGTACCTTTAATCATAAATGGTTTAAGCAATCTTTCTTCTTCATTGTAATGACAAAACACAACCCGGTTTAAACCAACACCATCATGCATTGTATTAAGAATTAACTGGATAAGTTTTTCTTCAGTCGTTTCTGAAACCGACAGGGTGGTTAAACTTTTTACCATTTCCTTTAACAGGGGTAATTGAGGAATCAGGCATAGTGTAGCCTGTATATTATGTTCATCCGGCACTTCATCTGATTTTTCTTCATCATCTTCTGTATACTCATTAATTAAGGGTAGTGTTCGTGCATAAGCTGGTGTGTCGTATTGTGGAATTTCTCGTGCGATCTCTGCTGCAATGATATGGGTTCGATTGATCAGTGTAGATAATTTTATACCTAACCATTCTGCAACAGTTTTCTGGATTTTAATTGTCGCATTACAATTCCAGCCTTCATGGCATACTATTCGTGATAATTGCACACCAAGCATAATGCCATATGCACGCGGTTTATTCGCATTTTCAGGATGCAGGGCTTCTTTAACCAGGATGGGGAATTGCCATTTTTCTGCTAACGCTAAACTTAGTTCATCTAAAGTAAAACCAAGTGTTAAGAATTGCGCTTCTTCAGAAGCAACATGCTTTTCTATTTTATACTTTGCAATTTTATCTAGAAGTTCAGGTGCATGCATTGCAACAACCATTTCCCCAAGAAAATGAAGATGAGTTGCAGTAAAAACTTCATCAGGTGTCATATCCCTGCGTAATGCGGCCCAGTCAGTTGCAAAACGTGCGGCATGATAGGCGCGGTTAAATGTTTGCAAAAGGCGAAATTTTGCTTGGCCTTCTAATACATCACCGATGGCAGGTAAAGCATCGGGAAGCCTGGTTAATTGATCTGTACCCATCAACCGGAAAGCCTGGTTAATATGTGTTATTTCACTTGATAAACGACCTTTCCGTCGTTTATTTGATTCATGCAGAATATGCACAACCAGACTGGGGTCACGCTCGACAACATGTGTGATTTCCTTAATTGGAATATCTTCCTGGCGGCATAAACCCCGTAACTCCTTAATAGTATGCTTAAGGACAGGCACAGGTTTTTGTTCTGCCAATTCAATCCATTTATTTATGTTCTTATCTGTCATCTAACACTCAAAATTGATTAAAATTACCCGCTGTTTTATTAAGTATATAAATTAAAACTTTATCTGATTTAATAGAAAAATATAATCTTGTACAAGTCATATAAATATATCGGACAGGTGGATAATTTTCTAAAGTAAATATTAAGCTTGGTCGATAAGATAGATAACGATTACCATGATTAACTAATAAAGTTAAAGTATTACCGGCATCTTAGGAATTTTTTGAAAAAATGAAATTTATAATAGGTCTAGTTATAACCTGTGCTTGTATTATCACCGGTTATGTTGCTGCAGGTGGTTTTCTTGGTGCATTGTGGCAACCTTTTGAAATTTTAATTATCTTAGGTGGCGCAACAGGTGCCTTTATTGTTGCTAATCCCGCTTCTGTTGTAACAGGTACGCTTAAAGGTATTCTGGGGTTATTTAAAGGACAAAAATATAAAAAAGAAACCTACATGGAATTACTGGGTTTAATGTTTAAACTGTTTTCAAAAGCTCGAAAAGAGGGGTTAATGGCACTTGAGGATGATATTGAAAACCCTCACGAGAGTGAAATTTTTAAAGAAGTTCCCAAACTTTTAGCTAATCACCATTTAATTGATTTTATTTGTGACTATTTACGTCTAATGGTAGGCGGCAACATGAACGCCTTTGAACTTGAAAGCCTGATGGATCTTGAACTAGAAACTCACCACCATGAAGCAGAAGCACCCAGCCATGCATTACAAACAATGGCAGATGGTTTACCTGCTTTTGGTATCGTTGCAGCGGTCATGGGAGTTGTAATCACGATGGGCTACATAAGTGAGCCACCGGAAGTTTTAGGGCATCATGTTGGAGCCGCATTGGTTGGAACATTCATGGGTATATTAATGGGTTATGGCTTTGCCGGGCCGATGGCAGCTTCAATGGGCGAACAGGCTAAAGAGGAAGGTTTAATATTTGGTTGCGCCAAGACCTGCATTATCGCAACATTAAATGGTTATACACCACAAATTGCTGTCGAATTTGGACGCAAAGCACTAACCGGTAATCTAAGACCAACATTTATTGAGCTTGAAGAATACGTCAAGGGACAAAAATAATTTTGTCTGTATATCAATAGAACATAAGAAAGAATTTTTACAAAGTGGCCGATGATAAAAAACAACCGATAGTCATCAAAAAGATTGTCAAAGGTGGCGGACATCATGGTGGAGCATGGAAAGTCGCCTATGCTGATTTTGTAACTGCGATGATGGCTTTTTTCCTTTTGCTTTGGTTGCTTGGCGTAACTGATGAAGCGATGCGTGGCGGTATTTCTGAAATGTTCAGGGCGCCATCTCCTTTAATTGGTCCAGGTGGTGCAAGCACCAGTATGATAAAGCTTGGAGGTACACGGGATATTCCTCGCGGCGATGGTGAAAAGCTTAATGAGCAAACAAAAGCAAATGAAGAAGTAAAACCCGAAATAATAGAAGTAATTGATACAGAAGCTATTGCAAAAGAGAAAAAAACACTTGACCAATTGATGGAAAAACTTAAAGAAACCATTGAACAAAGCGATATGCTAAAAGATTTTAAAGACCAATTGTTACTCGAAGTTACACCAGAAGGTTTACGAATTCAAATCATTGACAAAGAAAAACGCCCCATGTTTTCTGCTGGCAGTGAAAAGCTCAAACCCTATACGCGCGTTATCCTGCGTGAACTTGCCAAAACCATAACTAAGTATGCCCCTAATCAAATAAGTATTACCGGGCATACAGATGTTTCAGCTTTTGGTAAAGGCGTTATTGAATATGAAACGGTTGATGGTGAAGTACTACGTAAAACGTATAGTAACTGGGAACTGTCCAGTGACCGAGCAAATGCTGCAAGACGAGAACTTTTAAAAGGTGGATTACCTGCAAAACAGGTTGGTCGTGTAGTGGGATTAGCTTCGAGCGTGTTATTTGATAAGAAAAATCCCTATAACCCAATTAACCGGCGTATAAGCATTATCGTTATGAATCAATCGACTATGGATTCAATTACAAAGAGTGAAGGGAAGACAGCTGATTCACGGGATAAGAAAAAACAAGTGTTATAGTTTTTTATAATTAATGATTTTCATCATTAATTGAAGTGATAATTCTTTGGTAACTTTCCCATCTTTGCGGTGAAATCTTATGTTCTTTAACCGCTTTAAGTAACGAGCATCCGGGTTCATTTTTGTGCGCACAATTCCTGAACTTACAATAGCCAGTATAATCTCTGAATTCTATAAAACCATCGGCGACATCCTGTTCAGACAACTTAACTAGCCCAAACTCCCTTACCCCCGGTGAATCAATAATATGCCCCTGGTTTTGCTTTAAAGGGTAAAGATATGCTGTAGTCGTGGTATGTTTTCCTTTCCCTGTAGCGTCAGATATCTCGCCAATACGCGCATTTGAATCTTTAAGTATGGTATTAATTAAAGAAGATTTCCCGACACCGGATTGCCCGACAAAAATGTTATTATTGTCATTTAATACTTGAATTAAAGAATCCAGGCCATGTTCCTGTTTTGCGCTGGTATATATAACTTTATAACCAATATCCTGGTAGAGCTTTAATCTTTTTTTAAATGCATCTAATTCCTGCTTATCAAGTAAATCTATTTTATTTAAAAGTATGACGGGTTTTAAGTGGCTGTTTTCAGCTGCCACAAGGTAGCGATCGATAAGACCTTCGTTTAATTCTGGTTTATGTGCGACAACGATAAATACCTGGTCGATATTGGAAGCAATAATACGTAACTTTCCATTAATATCAGGGCGCTGTAATATTGAATGGCGTTCATTAATTGACGTAATTACACCAGAATGTTCATCTTCAACCTGCCATGTAACAATATCACCACATACAACCTGTCCAATTGATTTTCTTTGCTGGCATTTAAAAAAATTATTCTCACTATCTTCAATAAGTGTGTAACTACGGTAGGCGGCAATCACCGTGCCTTTTTTTTGCTCGGCAGTATTCATTGACTATATCTAAATGCAATCTCAAAATGACAGTTATACTGTTGCTCATGGCATACAGCAGAAGTGATGAATGCGAGCAATTCAGGAGATAAAATTAATTGCTCTTCGTTAAGAAGATGAGAAGATGTATCAGTTTTATAGTGCTGTATGTGTAAAGTTTGATTTAAACCAGCCACAAAACTTATTCCTTGAACTTATAAAAATTCGAATTCAGATATTTTACAACGTCATTAATATGGTTTTCTGGCCACTGCATTCCCAGGCTGTCGCGACAGCGTTTAACCTGCTTAATAAGAGCGGGGTAAGTTTCTATACGCTTGTTTTCACGCGTGTATATGCCGGTACCATCACCACCCTGAATTGAAATGTGACAAGAGGTGCAATTACTATCATGCAGCTCTTTGCCATTATTGATATCTGCCTGTGCAGAAAGAGCAATAAAAAACAAACTTCCTGTAAGACTAATATAAGTAAGTAAACGCGACATATTTTTTCCTTGGATATGTTAATTATTGAGTTATTTTAGCTGATAAATGAGCCACACGCACGGGGGCTGGTGGATGTGAGTCATGAAATGCTGAATATAGTGTATCAGGTGTTAAGGTATTTGCATTATCTCGATACAGTTTAACCAATGCTTTAATTAAGGTTTGTGGCTGACTCTGAACCGCTGCAAAATCATCGGCTTCAAATTCATGTTTACGACTAATAAAAGACATTACGGGTTGCAGGTAGATACTGAATAATGGTGTAACAAGTATGAACAATATAAGGGCCATATAGGTTGATGGATTAGAAGCTCCCAGAGCATGATAAAAAGTATCTTGTTTTATTAACCATGCAAGTAGCGCCAGGCTTACAAATGTAAGGGCGGCACTTAAAATTAATCCTTTACGAACATGGTGGTGTTTAAAATGACCAAGTTCATGTGCCAGTACAGCTTCAACTTCATTTGCGTCCAGTGTTTCAAGTAAAGTATCAAAAAATACAATGCGCTTGTTTTTACCCAGGCCTGTAAAATACGCATTACCATGACTTGAACGTTTTGAGCCATCCATAACAAAAATACCATTACTTGCAAAACCACAACGATCCATGAGTTTAGTTATACGTTCGCGTAAGGTTTCATCTTCAAGAGGTTCAAACTTATTAAATAAAGGCGCAATAAAGGTAGGAAAAATCCAGGAAATTAATAACCCAAAGCTAAGGATAACGACCCAGACGTAAACCCACCAAAAAGATGAAGCATCTTGCATTAGCCAGAGTATGCCCGCAAATAGTGGTACAAATAAAACCAGGCTAAGCATGGTCTGTATTAGCATATCTTTTATAAATTGCAACGCAGTCATACGGTTAAAACCAAAACGTTGTTCGATTTTAAAAGTGCGGTATAAGGTAAAAGGTAAATCTAATACTGCTGAAATAAACATAAAGCCAAAAATAACCACAAGACCAGTCAGGATTTCACTATAGGCAAATGAGCGAAAAAAAGTATCCATCAGGTTTAAACCACCACCAAGTGTCCATGCAACCAGTAATACAGCACCATAAACGAGCTCTATTTTATTAACTGAGAGTTTTGCTAATGTGTAATCTGCAGCTTTTTGATGTTGTTCAGGTGTTATTTGTTCAGCAAATGCTTCAGGTACGTTGCTACGGTGTTTAGATACTGCAATTGATTGGCGACGAGACAGCCAAAGCTGGGTAAAAAGTGAAAGTAACAGTGCAGCAATAAATAAAATACTAAATATTTCCATAAATAACCAATATATAAATAAATTAAGATCGGCAGGCAGGTTAGCGTTTGCTAGAATGAATGGCAAGTCAAAATTCCACATAAGTATGAAGTTAAAAAGGGTGTTTTATGACACAAAATGCAAGTAATCTAATCTGGATCGACCTGGAAATGACCGGTCTTGATACTCAAAATGATGTCATTATTGAAATCGCAACAATTATTACCGATAGTGAACTCAATGAACTGGCTGAAGGCCCTATGATAGCAATTCATCAAAGTGATGAAATAATGAACAATATGGATGAATGGAATACTAATCAACATGGAAACTCGGGCTTAACTGAACGCGTTAAAAACAGTAGCTACTCTGTGGCCGAAGCAGAAAAAGAAACATTAGACTTTATAAGTCAATATGTTCCTAAAGGTGCTTCCCCGATGTGCGGTAACAGTATTTGTCAGGATCGGCGTTTTATGGCCCGGCTAATGCCTGAACTCGAAGATTATTTTCTTTATCGAAACCTTGATGTCAGTTCATTGAAAGAACTGGCAAAACGTTGGGCACCTGATGTTGCAAAATCAGTAACTAAATCAGGAAATCACTTAGCACTTGATGATACCCGTGATTCTATCAATGAATTACGTCATTATCGTGAACATCTTTTCAAATAATTCTCTGATAGCTAGTCTCCACTAATACAGGTAGTCATTTTATCTGTAGATATACAAATCACAGGGTCATGAATTTGTCATTTCATGGCCTTGTTTTGTCGTCAATACATTGGCGCTCCTAAAAACACCAATTTAACCTTTTGTTATAAAACGGTTTTTTACCTTTATTGATTACTGGTATGTATTTTGCAGCCAGTAAATAAAGTACAGAACCTTGCACTAAAGGAATTAAAAGTAATGGCTGAAGAAGAACTCGAGCTTGATGTAACACAATCTAAAAGTAACAAGATAACCATCATATTATTAGTTGTTTTAATAGTCCTTGTCATTGTTCTCGGTGGTATCGGTGCATGGCTGTATTTCAGTAAAGACGGTGATAGTAATGAATCAGCCGGGGCTGAGAATGAAAGTTCACAAAAGGTACTTAAACCATTGCTTTATCAAACATTGGTACCTGAATTTGTCGTTAATTTTGGTCCGGGTTCAAAAGTTCGCTATTTACAGGTTGATTTACAAGTTGCAACCAGGAGCGAAGCAGCCTTAGCTGTGGTGAATACATATAGACCTGTTTTACGTAACGATATCCTGGTACTACTCAGTGGTTTGAGCTTTGAAGAACTGAGTGAGCGGAGTGGTAAAGAGGCTTTACAGAAAAAGCTTCTCAATGTCATCAATAAAATTGTTATTGGTGCAATGAATGAAGAAAAGAAAAAAGAAGGGGCTGAGACTAAAGAATCAAATGCTGTAGTTAGTGAAAAAACAGACGTAAAAGGCCCAATAGAAAATGTTTACTTTATTAGTTTTATAATGCAGTAAGGACAAAAAATGTCGGTTAACGAACTATTATCACAAGATGAAATTGATGCGCTTTTGCATGGTGTCGACGATGGTGAAGTAGAAACAGAAAACGACCTTGAGTTACAGGATG
>JAOUOK010000053.1 GCA_029880425.1 Gammaproteobacteria bacterium | reverse complement strand
CGCTGGCGCCATTTTTCTATTTGCTGTTCTATATTTTGTTTATTCACATTAATAGTCTTTATTGTAATTCTCTTTTAACTTAATTATTTGGCTTGATTCAGTTTTCGAGCCCGGCATATTTTTTTTTCATTCGTCGAGTTAATAGCCTGTTTTTTGACTCATTCTTCTAGCCAATAATATTTTTTTTGATTCATTCTTCGAGCCAATAATATTTTTTTTGATTCATTCTTCATCAAAGTCAACCAGCTCATCCTGGCCATTTTTCTCGATAAGTTGTTGAATCTTCTGCTCCGTTTCTTGTAGAGATTTTTGGCAGCTGCGAGTTAGAGCGATACCACGCTCAAAATCATTTAGTGAATCTTCCAGGGATTGTTCACCCTGTTCCATGCGCTCAACGAGGGATTCAAGTTCTTTCATCGAGGCTTCAAAATCAAGCTTCCCTGTCTTTTTGGATGATTTTTTACTCGTTTTTTTCTTGGTCAAAATGAATTCCTTCGCTGTTTTATCTCTTTAAATAAGGCGCGGCTAAGTTAGCTTACTCGGTAGGTGTCGTCAAATACCAATATAGTAGTATAGTTAGGGCTGGCTTTTCATAAGAGTTGACAGTTCGGATAGCATCAGCTATTTTTAGCTTAATTTTAGAATCAGTCTAAACTACAGAATTTCAAATTATAACTTAGCAGCTAGGAGAGAAAATCATGGCTTTAAAAGGGAGCAAAACTGAGCAAAACCTCAAAGATGCATTTGCAGGTGAATCTCAAGCAAACCGTCGTTACCTCTATTTCGCAGCAAAAGCTGATGTAGAAGGCTACAACGATGTATCGACAGTATTCCGTTCAACTGCTGAAGGTGAAACGGGTCATGCACACGGTCACTTAGAGTATTTAGAAGAAAGTGGCGATCCAGCAACAGGTTTACCTATTGGTTCAACTGCAGATAACTTAAAAGCAGCAATCGCCGGTGAAACTCATGAGTACACTGATATGTACCCAGGTATGGCTAAAGCGGCTCGTGAAGAAGGTTTTGATGAGATTGCTGACTGGTTTGAAACATTAGCAAAAGCAGAACGCTCACATGCGAACCGTTTCCAGAAAGCGTTAGACAATCTGGATGGTTAATCCTCTGGATTGAAATGTTTTGAATACGGGGTCTTTTGGCCCCGTATTTATTTGAGCAACTAAATATCTTAGGAAAATACTTGGGAAAATATTATGGCACCACGTGAAGGAAGCCTTGAGGCACCCACCCGTCATCCACTTGACTGGAAAAGTGAAAAATTTTACGACAAAGATGATCTCTTCCATGAGTTAGAGCGTATTTATGATCTTTGTCATGGGTGTCGCCGCTGTGTCAGTTTATGTAATTCCTTTCCCACATTATTTGATTTAGTTGATGAATCAGACACCATGGAAGTTGATGGTGTGAAAAAAGAAGATTACTGGAAGGTCGTGGATCATTGTTATCTTTGCGATCTTTGTTATATGACCAAGTGTCCATATATCCCACCACATGAGTGGAATCTTGATTTCCCGCATGTCATGTTACGTGCCAAGGCGGTTCAGTTTAAAGAACAGGGCACAAGTTTAAGAAACAAGATTTTATCTGCCACTGATGCGGTTGGATCCATCGCCGGTATCCCGGTTGTTGCGCAAACGGTTAACGCGGTAAATAACATCAAACCGGTTCGTAAGGTCATGGAAGCTACTATCGGTATTTCAGCCGATGCAAAATTACCAAAATTTGAAAGTAAACCGTTCCGTAAACGTTTTAAAGGCAGTACGGTAGCTGAAGCTGATCCCGGTGAATTTACAACGGGTAAAGTCGCTTTATTTGCTACCTGTTATGGAAACAGGAATGAACCAGGCATGAATGAAGATTTAGTGGCGGTGCTCGATCACAATAATATTCCGGTTGTACTGGCAGAAAAAGAACAATGCTGCGGGATGCCGAAGCTCGAGCTAGGTGACCTTGAATCAGTTGCCAAGGCCAAAGAAGCTAATATTCCGGTATTAGCCAAGCTGGTGGACGACGGTTATGACTTAATGGCATCCGTGCCTTCATGTGTATTGATGTTTAAACAGGAACTACCGCTGATGTTCCCGGATGATGAAGATGTTAAGAAAGTTCAGGCCGCATTTTTTGATCCGTTTGAATACCTGATGCTTCGCCATAAAGAAAATAAACTCAAAACAGAGTTCCCAAAACCGTTAGGGAAAATTTCTTACCAGGTCGCTTGTCACCAACGAGTACAAAATATTGGTTTAAAAACCCGCGATGTTTTACAGCTTGTACCTGAAACGGAAGTGGTTCCCATTGAACGTTGTTCAGGACATGACGGTACTTACGCGGTTAAAAAAGAGTTTAATGCCATCTCCAATAAAATTTGCAGGCCTGTCGTGAATAAAGTGAAACAGGCTGAAGCAGAGCACTATACCAGTGACTGCATGATGGCTGGCCACCATATTGAACATAATTTAAATGATGGCAGCCAGGCGAAACATCCGATGACATTGTTACGCCATGCATACGATATTTAATATCACGAATGCTGCGAAGCCAGGTTACCGCGTTGGAATTCTTTTCAAAATGCTCATGTGCTTATTGCACACTCCGCTTTTTCAAAGAACTCCGCCTTGTTCTCTGATTTCTCGCTATCCGTGAAATTAAATATAAAAAACAATTTTTACAGGTAAAGAAAAATGACTAATTTAGCACGTGAAGATTTAATGTCACTGGAAGAGTATGCGGCAAAACGCGCAGATTTCAGAAAGGATGTTTTAGAACATAAAAAAAATCGCAATATTGCTTTGGGTCCACATGCAACCCTGTACTTTGAAGATAAGAAAACCATCCAGTATCAAATTCAGGAAATGTTGCGTATCGAAAAAATTTTTGAAGCTGAAGGGATTAATGAAGAACTTGATGCTTATAACCCGTTAATACCTGATGGTAGTAACTGGAAAGCGACATTTATGATTGAATACGATGATGTCGAAGAACGGCAGAAAGTATTAGCGACCCTGGTTGGTGTTGAAGATAAAGTCTGGGTCCAGGTTGAAGGTTTTGACAAAGTTTATGCTGTCGCCAATGAAGACCTGGAACGCAGTACTGAAGAAAAGACCTCGGCCGTACATTTTATGCGTTTTGAATTAACAGCAGATATGGTTAAAGCGGTGAAAGAAAATAAAGCAATTTCAATGGGGATTGATTACGAGGGTTTTGAACAAGTTGTCAGTCCAGTTGCTGAATCAGCACGGCAATCGTTGATGAATGATCTTCAATAACAGTCAGACTTTGTAAAAAAGGCGAGCTTCATGCTCGCCTTTTTTGTTTATCGATGGATATTTTCAGGGATATTTTGTAACTAATTGAAAAATCTCACTATTGTAATGTTAGGGTGATGTCCGTAATATCATTAGCCTTACAATATAGGCAACTTATGAAACTCACCAAATTTTGGCAACGCATCGGTCGTAATAAGAAAAACAAGGGAAATGCTGATACTCCTGGTGTTGATTCGAGCCCAACCGTAATCGATCGAAGTGATCACGCGCTTTCACGTAAAGATATGAGTGAGCATGCACTCAAAGTTCTTTATCGCCTTAAAAAAGCCCGCTATGAAGGTTACCTGGTTGGTGGCGGGGTACGTGACCTGTTGCTAGGAATGCATCCAAAAGACTTTGATGTCGCTACTAACGCCACCCCTGAAGAAGTTCGTAAACTTTTTGGAAATTGCCGTTTAATTGGGCGTCGTTTCCGCCTCGCACATGTACATTTTGGTCGCAATATTATAGAAGTTGCCACCTTTCGAGCCTCGCATGATCAGCAGGGCGGTGAAGGTGTCACAAAAGATGGCATGATCGTGCGTGATAATGTTTATGGCACCTTAGAAGATGATGCCTGGCGTCGTGATTTTACGGTCAATGCACTTTATTACAATATCTATGACTTCTCTATCATTGATTATACCGGTGGCTTAAAAGACATCGAGAACAAAACCATTCGCATGATTGGTGATGCAGATGAACGTCTGCAGGAAGACCCGGTGCGTATGTTACGTGCAGTTCGTTTTGCAGCGAAACTTAACTTTAAAATTGAAGATTCGTTATCAGAGAGTATTAAAAAGAATATTCATTTACTCGATGGCGTTCCTACTGCCCGTTTATTTGAAGAAGTCCTGAAACTTTTCTTACACGGCCATGCATTAGCATCCTATGAACTGTTAAAAGAATTTGATTTATTAAAACACCTGTTCAGCCAAACAGCAGAAAACCTTGATGATGCAGGAGATCGCTTTATTACCCAGGCGTTAATCAATACAGATGCCCGTATTAAACAAGGCAAGCCCATTGCACCGGCTTTTTTATACGCAGCATTACTTTGGCCAGCTGTCAGGGCTGAAATGATTGGCTTAAAGTATGATGATCTTTCTTTATTACAGTCCTATCAAGTTGCCGGGCAAAATGTTTTAGAAAACCAACTTAATCAAATCCTTATTCCCAAACGATTTGGTATTCCAATGCGGGAGATCTGGACGATGCAGGCGCGCCTGGCAGTGCGTAAAGGAAAGCGACCACTAAAATTATTAAGCGTGCCGCGTTTCAGGGCAGCTTATGACTTTCTCTTGCTGCGTGAACAGTCAGGTGAAACACAGTTAAAAGAACTTGGTGAATGGTGGACACAGATTCAACAAGTCAGTGATGATGAAAAGCTGGTAATGTGCAAAAAACTCTCGAGTCTTGAACGTACTAAAGGACGTAAAAAAGGCAAAGGTAAAAAACAGGTAAAGAAAAATATAGTTAAAGAGAATGAATAATGTATTTATTGGCTTAGGCAGTAACCTGGATAATCCCTTATCCCAGTTAAAAGCAGCGATTGAGCATATAAAACAAGTTAACGCGATAAAGCTTGTTGCTGTTTCAGGTTTTTATAGTAGTGCGCCAATGGGGCCGCAAGATCAACCTGATTACATTAATGCTGTTATTGAAATCAGCACTTCGTTAGAAGCAGAATTATTGCTTGATGAATTGCAAAAAATTGAAAATGAACAGGGTCGGGTTCGGAAAGAGCGATGGGGTGCACGCACACTGGATCTCGATATCCTGTTATACGGTGATGAAGTGATAACTTCGAAACGTTTAACCGTGCCGCATAGCGGTATAAGTGAACGAAATTTTGTATTATATCCATTACAGGATTTAGTTGATGCGAATTTTAAAATACCAGGTTTAGGAAAACTGGGGGAACTTGTGGCAAGCTGTCCGGTGGAAAGTCTAAAACGGTTAAGTGAAAATTAAACATGAGTACAATCAATAACAAACCCGGTTTTATTGTTGTTGAAGGTCCAGTGGGTGTGGGCAAGACAACACTAGCTAAACGATTGGCTGAGTCGTTTAATACGGACTTGTTACTTGAAGGCGCCGATGAAAACCCGTTTTTAAATAAATTTTATGAAAACAGGAAAAACGTGGCTTTTCAGACCCAGTTATTCTTTTTATTTCAACGTGCACAACAAATGCAGGATTTACGACAGGCTGATATGTTTCGCCCAGTGCATGTTGCAGATTTTATTATGGAAAAGGATCGCCTGTTTGCCGAGCTGACACTTGATGAAGATGAATTTAAATTATACGAACAGGTTTATCAGCACCTGACGATTGATGCCCCGGTTCCTGACCTGGTAATTTATTTACAGGCACCCGTTGATGTTTTGCGCAAACGTATTTCACTTCGAGGCCGCGATTATGAACGCTCGATGGACAGCAGTTATTTAAACCGGCTTAACGAAAGTTACGCGCGCTTTTTTTATAACTATAATGAGTCACCCTTGTTAATTGTTAATGCGGAAGAAATTGATCTTGTGAATAATGAAAATGACTACAGTCTTCTATTAGAGCAAATTAAAAAAATAAAAAGCGGCAGGCATTACTTCAACCCGGTATCGGTTTCACTATGAGTTTTATTACAACTAAAGATTTATGTGAGTTAAAAAAACGTGATGAAAAAATTACGGTGTTAACGGCTTACGATGCCAGTTTTACCCGGCACCTGGAGCAAGCGGGGATAGAAGTCCTTCTTGTGGGTGATTCACTGGGCATGGTTATGCAAGGACATGATTCAACCGTTGCCGTTACAATGGATGACATGGTTTACCATACTTCAATGGTGTCGCGGGCACGAGAACGTGCGTTACTTATTGCAGACATGCCTTACCACTCGTATCAAAATAAAGAGCAAGCCCTGGAAAATGCAAAACGCTTAATCAAAGATGGCGGTGCAGACATGGTGAAATTTGAAGGTGCCGGTGATCTTGTTCCCATTGCTGAACATCTTATTAAAAATGATATCCCGCTTTGTGGTCATTTAGGTTTATTACCACAATCCGTAGAAGAACTCGGTGGTTACAAAGTTCAGGGACGTGAACAGTCTGCTGCCGATAAAATGGTACAGGATGCCCAGGCATTAGTTGATGTCGGTGTTGAAATTATTGTCCTCGAATGCATTCCGCAAGCATTAGCAAAACGCATTACCAATGAGGTTAATGTTATTACGATTGGCATTGGTGCGGGTAAAGATGTCAGTGGACAGGTGCTTGTACTTTACGATCTTCTTGGTATCACGCCGGGTAAACGTCCAAAGTTTAGTAAGGATTTTTTAAAAGAGCTCGGTGAAGGTAAAACTATCACTGATGCAGTGAAAAGTTATGTGAACGCGGTTAAAGATTTATCTTTTCCGGGTGAAGAACATAGTTTTAATTAAACTGCTGGTTACTTAACTGCTAGCAGGTATAAATATGAATTAAGGGTTGTAGTAATCAATCCTTTGTCCATTTTCATCCAAAGGCTGATTACGAAAGCGCTTGTAACTCCATTGGTATTGTTCCGGTACACTTCGAATCGTTTTTTCTACTTCCTTATTCAGATAAACCACTGAGTCATCGAGTTCTTTAGCCTTTAATTTATCTTTCATCTCGGGCAAGTCAGTAAAAATAATTTCATAACCTTCACCGGAGGCTAAGCGCCTGGCGTAAGCAATAATGACACTGGCTTGTGTTTTCTTTGCTAAACGCGAAACCAGGGTCATGCTGTAGGCGGGTAAACCAAAGAAGGGTACGAAGATACCCGTGCCGGTATTAGGTTCCTGGTCCGGCAGGATTACCACGAACTCATTATTTTTCAGGGCTTTTAACATGGCACGGACACCCACATTATCAGCCGGAACCAGGCTTGCACCTAATCGTTCACGCCCCTGTTTAATGATGGTTTCAAGTTCTTCCATCTTGGGTTTCTGGTACATGCTGGACGAGGAGTAGTTTGCCGAGACATATAAGCTAAGTAACTCCCAGTTACCAAGATGCGGTAAAGCGAGAATCACGCCATGCTTGTTTTCAAGGGCCTGCTTTAGTAAGTCTTCACCATGTACTTTTTTGATAGATTTAAACAGTTTGTCTTTATCCCATTTCCACATCGGGCCGGCTTCGGTAAAGGTTTTACCGGTTTCTATTAAACTATGGCGGATTAATTTTTTTTGTTCCCTCGCGTTTAATTCCGGGAAGCAAAGTGGGATATTTATTTCTGTGACTGAACGATTACGGTTCGGGGTCATAATTGATAACCAGCCAATCGCGGCACCTATCCGATGACAGGTTTTGAGTGAGAAAAAAGCCAGCACATTGATGATGCTTTTGATGACTCCGACTTGTATGGTTTTTTTTAATGTTTTCAAAAGGCCGATCTTATTCTTGTATTCACGTGAGAGCGTGGATTTTGTCAGTTTTTAGTTAAAAGAACAAAATTTGTTTAGTGTTCGCGTCGTTATCGATTAAAATTGCCGCCGTTTGTTTATTTTAAAGGATTCACTTTTGCAACTTATTAGCGATATTCAAGAAACGCGGCAGCTATGCCAGCAATGGCGTGATAAGGGTGAATCTATTGCGTTTGTGCCGACCATGGGCTGTTTGCATGATGGGCATTTAAGCCTGGTGGAAAAGGCCAAATCACTGGGTAAGCACGTGGTGGTGAGTATTTTCGTTAATCCGCTGCAATTTGATGATCCGGGTGATTTAGCAAAATATCCCCACACGTTAGAAGATGATCGTCTTAAATTAGACAATATTGGGATCGAGTTGCTATTTGCGCCA
>JAOUOK010000052.1 GCA_029880425.1 Gammaproteobacteria bacterium | reverse complement strand
GGTTTAAAAGCTGTCGGTCGTGGTCGTATAACCGCGCGCCAAATTGAAGCAGCTCGTCGTGCAATGACACGTTATATTAAACGTGGCGGCAAAATCTGGATTCGTATTTTTCCGGATAAGCCAATTACACAAAAGCCTTTAGAAGTACGTCAAGGTAAAGGTAAAGGTAATGTTGAATACTGGGTATGCCAGATTCAACCTGGTCGTATGTTATATGAAATGGAAGGTGTTTCTGAGGATATTGCTCGTGAAGCATTCCGTTTAGCAGCAGCTAAGCTTCCAATTCAAACTACGTTTGTAACTCGGACGGTACTGTAATGAAAGCGAATGAATTACGAGATAAGAGCGTTGAAGATCTCAATAAAGAATTATTGGAATTGGCACGTGAAAAATTCAATCTGCGTATGCAGCAGGGTACAGGTCAATTAACGCAGTCGCACCAGATTAAAGCGGCTCGTCGTAATGTTGCACGTGTAAAAACCATCCTGAATGAGAAAGCAGGTAAAGCAGAATGAGTGAAGAAACTAAAACAAAACGTACCGTAACGGGTAAAGTCATCTCTAACAAGATGGATAAAACTATTACGGTAATGATTGAGCGTAAGGTGAAACATCCTGTTTATGGAAAATACATCAAACGTTCAACTAAGTTACATGCACATGATGCAGGTAATGAATGTAATGAAGGTGATACAGTCACCGTAGTAGCATGTCGTCCACTTTCTAAAAGTAAGAAATGGATGTTAGAAAATATTGTGGAACGGGCGACCGTTGTTTAGAAGTTTAACTAACGTATTTGCGGAGTAATCAGAAATGATTCAAATGCAGACACAACTAGATGTGGCCGATAACAGTGGCGCACGTCGTGTTCAGTGTATAAAAGTATTAGGCGGTTCAAAACGCCGTTATGCCCGTATTGGCGACCTCATCAAAGTGAGCATCAAGGAAGCAATTCCTCGAGGCAAAGTTAAGAAAGGTGATGTCTACACAGCGGTTGTTGTTCGTACTCGTAAAGGTGTACGTCGTAGCGATGGATCTTTGATCCGTTTTGATGGTAATGCTGCAGTTCTTTTGAATGCAAGTAACCAACCAATCGGTACGCGTATTTTTGGACCAGTAACTCGTGAGTTACGTTCAGAAAACTTTATGAAAATTATTTCATTAGCGCCAGAAGTGCTGTAAAGGCAGAGAGTAGAGCCATGCAGAAAATTAAAAAAGGTGATGACGTAATCGTTATCACAGGAAAAGATAAAGGCAAGCGCGGTACTGTTTCACGCGTAATGCTTGATGTTGATCGTGTACTTGTTGACGGTATCAATATGGTGAAAAAACATCAGAAGCCAAACCCGGCTGTTGGTGCACCAGGTGGAATCGTGGATAAAGAGATGCCGATGGACATTTCAAATATTGCTTTATTTAACCCAGCGACAGGTAAAGCTGATCGCGTAGGTATCAAGCAATTAGAAGATGGTCGTAAAGTACGCTATTTCAAATCGAATGGCGAAGTACTCGACTCTTAAGAGTTAAGTAATCAATACAGGTTGCAATAAAATGGCAAGGTTACAAGAATTTTACAAAGATACTGTTGTTAAGAAACTGCAAGATGAGTTTTCTTACAAAAGTGTAATGGAAGTCCCACGTATCACCAAGATCACTTTGAATATGGGTGTTGGTGAAGCAGTAGCGGACAAAAAAGTTTTGGAGCACGCGCTTTCAGATATGACGAAAATCGCGGGTCAGAAACCAATCGTTCGTAATGCACGTAAATCTATCGCGGGCTTTAAAATTCGTGATGGTTGGCCGATTGGCTGTAAAGTGACTTTACGTCGTGAAAAAATGTACGAGTTTCTTGACCGTTTAATCAGTATCGCTATTCCGCGTATTCGTGACTTTCGTGGTTTAAATCCAAAGTCATTTGATGGCCGTGGTAACTACAGCATGGGTGTACGTGAGCAAATCATTTTCCCTGAAATTGATTACGATAAAATCGATAAGCTGCGTGGTCTGGATATTACATTCACTACAACAGCAAAAACTGACGAAGAAGGTCGCGCATTATTGTCGGCATTTAACCTTCCGTTAAAAACTAAGGCTAAGGAGTAATTTCGTGGCTAAGAGTTCTATGATTGCACGTGAAGCAAAGCGTACTAAAACAGTTGCTAAGTACGCACAAAAACGTGAAGAGTTAAAAGCAATTATTAAAAATGTAAACGTTTCATACGAAGAACGTATGGAAGCGCAACAAAAGTTACAGAAGTTGCCTCGTGATGCGAGTCCTAGTCGTGGCAGACGCCGTTGTTCTGTAACGGGACGTCCACATGGCGTATATCGTAAGTTTGCTTTATGTCGTAACAAATTACGTGAACATACTATGCGCGGTGACGTGCCTGGTTTACGTAAAGGCAGCTGGTAGAGGTATAAGATTATGATGACAGATCCAATAGCTGACATGTTAACTCGTATCCGTAATGGATTATCAGCGGGTAAACTTGAAGTGAACATGCCTGATTCAAAACAAAAACGTGCTATAGCACAGGTTTTGAAGGATGAAGGTTTTATTGCTGATTTTGCTCAAAAAGAAGTTGAAGCAAAACCTGTTTTAAACATTGCTTTAAAATACTACCAGGGCAAACCAGTAATTGAGAATATTAAACGTGTGAGTCGTCCAGGTTTGCGCATTTATAAAGGTAAAAATGAACTGCCTAAAGTTATGGGTGGTTTAGGTGTAGCAATTATTTCAACTTCTAAAGGTCTGATGAGTGATCGCGCAGCGCGCAAAGCAGGCTTTGGTGGTGAAATTCTTTGTACCGTACAGTAAAGAGTTGAGATAACTATGGCCAGATTAAATCCACTTGATATACCGACAGGCGTTGAAATTAGCATTAATGATCGTGCTATCAATGTTAAGGGTTCAAAAGGCGCAATGGAGCACAAGCTTCATGAGTCTGTTGATATTAGTAAAGATGACAATGTGTTAACACTTGTTCCTCGTGAAGGTGTTCAGGGTGCAATTGCTCAAGCGGGTACTGCACGCTCATTGTTAAACAGCATGATTATTGGTGTTACTGAAGGATTCGAGAAGAAACTTGAATTAGTTGGCGTTGGTTACCGTGCTCAGGCTCAAGGCAAAACAGTTAACCTGACCTTAGGTTTTTCACATCCTGTTAACTACGAGTTACCAGAAGGTATTACAGCTGAAACACCAAGTCAGACAGAAATTGTCATTCGTGGCATAGATAAACAGCGTGTTGGACAGGTTGCTGCAGATATTCGCGCATACCGTCCGCCAGAGCCTTATAAAGGTAAAGGTGTTAAATACGCAGGTGAACATATTGTTCGTAAAGAAGCGAAGAAGAAGTAAGGCAGGTTAAAAGATGGATAAGAAGTCATCCCGTTTACGTCGTGCACGCCGCACTCGCGCAAAAATCAGCGAGCTTGCAGTACCACGTCTTTCAATCCACCGTACGCCTCGTCATATTTATGCCCAGGTTATTGCGGCAAGTGGCAGTGAGGTTGTTGCAAGTGCATCAACTGTACAAACTGACATGAAAGGAAAAGTTAAGTACACCGGTAATATTGAAGCTGCATCTGCAGTTGGTAAAGCCATTGCTGAAAAAGCAATTGCTGCTGGTGTAACTTCTGTTGCGTTTGATCGCTCAGGATTCAAATATCATGGCCGTGTTAAAGCACTGGCTGATGCGGCTCGTGAAGCCGGTCTGAAAATCTAAGGGTTTATTACTATGGCAGGATTTGACAAAGGTCAGCAACAACAAAGTGACGGTTTACAAGAGCGTTTAGTAAATATCCGTCGTGTAGCTAAAGTTGTAAAAGGTGGTCGTATTTTTGGTTTCTCAGCATTGACAGTGGTTGGTGATGGAAATGGTAAAGTTGGTGTTGGCCGTGGTAAAGCACGTGAAGTACCGGTTGCTATCCAGAAAGCGATGGAAAATGCCCGTAAGAACATGAAAGACGTTCCATTGAAAGACGGCACTTTACAATATCCAGTTACAGCTGAATTTGGTGCTGCAAAAGTTTACATGCAGCCTGCATCTGAAGGTACCGGTGTTATTGCTGGTGGTCCAATGCGTGCAGTCTTTGATGTTGTTGGTGTTCGTAACGTACTTGCTAAGTGTATTGGTACTAACAATGCAATTAATGTAGTAAATGCAACAATTAAAGGTTTGAGTGACATGTCTTCACCAGATGCTGTTGCTGCAAAACGTGGTAAATCAGTTACAGATATCTTGGAATAAGATCATGGCCGATAAGAAAATTAAAGTTAAATTGGTACGTAGCACAGCTGGTCGTTTAAAAGCGCATAAAGCATGTGTTGCTGGTTTGGGTTTGCGTCGCATGCACCAGACTGTTGAAGTTGAAGATACCCCTTGCACCCGTGGCATGATCAATAAGGTCAACTACATGGTGAAAGTGGAGGAGAACTAAGATGTTTTTAAATACACTTAAACCTGCTGCAGGTTCAAAATCAAATGCAAAACGTCGTGGGCGTGGCATTGGTTCTGGTCTGGGTAAGACAGGTGGCCGTGGCCATAAAGGTCAAAAATCACGTTCAGGCGGTAAGCCAATGATCGGTTTCGAAGGTGGTCAAATGCCTTTGCAACGCCGTTTACCTAAAGTTGGTTTTACATCACGTTTAGCACGTGTAACGGATGAAATTAGGTTAAATGAACTGAATTCTTTAGCTGCAGATGTTATTGATATTGCAGTATTAAAAGAAGCTAACCTTATCTCGAAAAGTATTAAGCGAGTAAAGGTTATGGAATCAGGAAAAATTGAAAAAGCTGTCACGCTCAAGGGTATTGCTGTAACGAAAGGTGCACGTAAAGCAATTGAAGCGGCTGGCGGCAAAATAGAAGAGTAAACGGATGTCAGCAACACAATCAGGTATGGCTGCAGCCATGGGCGGCGGTAAATTTAAAGAATTACGCCAACGAGTATTTTTTCTGATTGGAGCTTTGCTGGTTTTCCGCATTGGTTCTTATATAACAGTACCAGGTATTGATCCTGACGTACTGGTGCAAATGGTTGAACAGCAAAAGGGAACAATCCTTGATATGTTCAACATGTTTTCAGGTGGCGCATTATCCCGCCTGTCATTATTTGCATTAGGAATTATGCCTTATATTTCAGCATCGATTATTATCCAGCTGTTAACTAAGGTTCATCCTAAATTAGAACAGTTAAGTAAAGAAGGTGCTGCGGGTAAACGTAAAATTACGCAATACACGCGCTTGAGTACATTAGCGTTAGCAACATTCCAGGCCTTAGGTGTTGCACTTGCTTTATCACGTCAGCCAGGTTTAGTTGTAAATGGTGCGGACGAAGCAACATTACGTATTTTCTACTTTACTACGGTAGTTACACTGGTCACCGGAACAATGTTCCTGATGTGGTTAGGTGAACAAATTACTGAACGGGGTATCGGAAACGGTATTTCGATGATTATTTTTGCAGGTATTGTAGCGGGCTTACCTTCTGCAATTGGTGGTACTTTAGAATTGGGTCGAACAGGTGAATTAAGCTCAGGCTTTATTCTTATCCTGTTTATTTTAATCCTGGCGGTGACAGCATTCGTAGTCTTTATGGAACGAGGGCAACGCAGGATTACTGTGCATTATGCGAAACGTCAGCAAGGACGTAAAATGTATGCTGCGCAAACCAGTCATTTACCATTAAAGATTAATATGGCGGGTGTAATACCTCCTATATTTGCTTCGGCTATTATTTTATTCCCGGCAACGATGGCGGGATGGTTTGGCAGTACTGAAGGCGCATTTGGCTTTCTTCAGGACATCGCATCAATGTTGTCACCTGGCCAGCCTTTATATGTTTTGATGTATGCAATAGCAATCATCTTTTTCTGCTTCTTCTACACGGCGTTGATGTTTAACCCGAAAGAAACGGCAGATAACCTGAAACGTTCCGGTGCTTATGTACCCGGTATTCGTCCAGGTGAACAAACTGCGAGACACATCGATACTATTTTAGGTCGTCTGACTCTGGTTGGTGCGGCTTATATTACTGCAGTATGTTTATTGCCTGAATTTATGATTGTGTACTGGAATGTGCCTTTCTATTTCGGTGGTACTTCATTACTGATTATTGTTGTTGTAACAATGGATTTAATGTCGCAAGTACAAGCACACCTGATGTCTCATCAGTATGAAGGTTTGATGAAAAAAGCAAACCTGAAGGGTGGACCAGGTTCAGCAGGTTTATTGCGTTAATTTAAACGCGTTTATTTTTTAGGAGAATCGGCATGAAAGTTCGTGCTTCAGTTAAAAAATTATGCCGTAACTGTAAAGTTATTCGCCGCCATGGTGTTGTACGTGTGATCTGTTCAGATCCACGCCACAAGCAGCGCCAAGGCTAAAATCTGGCTGTTTTTGCTATATTTATATAGCGAAAAAGAGTCAATATTTATATTAAAAAGTCTTGCCTGAAAGGGTGAGGATACGTAAAATTGCACGTTTTCGCGGGGCGACCTGTGAACGTATAAGTTTAATTTGTAGGAGTGGCTAAATGGCCCGTATTGCTGGTATCAATGTTCCGGTCAATAAACATGCTGAAATCGCGCTAACTGCGATTTATGGTATTGGTCGCACACGCGCACAAAAAATCTGTGCAGAAGCAGGTGTGACACCGACGACTAAAATTAAAGATCTTGATGAAACTCAAGTTGAAAATCTTCGTACTGAAGTAGCTAAATTCACTGTTGAAGGTGATTTACGCCGTGAAGTATCTATGAATATCAAACGTTTAATGGACTTAGGTGCATATCGTGGTATTCGTCATCGTCGTGGTTTACCACTTCGTGGTCAACGTACTAAAACAAATGCGCGCACCCGTAAGGGACCACGTAAACCAATTAAACGCTAAGAATTTACTTTTTAAGGTTTTAAAATATTATGGCAGCCAAAACAGGTCGTACAAAGAAGAAGGTAAAAAAGGATATCGCTGACGGTATTGCGCATATTCACGCTTCTTTTAATAACACCATTATTACTATTTCTGATCGTCAGGGTAACGCTCTTTGCTGGGCAACTGCTGGTGGTTCAGGTTTCCGTGGTTCACGTAAAAGTACTCCGTTTGCAGCGCAAGTTGCAGCTGAACGTTGCGGAAACATGGCCAAAGAATTTGGTATGAAGAACCTTGAAGTGAACGTTAAAGGCCCAGGGCCTGGTCGTGAATCAGCGGTTCGTGCCTTAAATTCTACGGGTTTTAAAATTACTAACATTTCTGATGTGACGCCGATTCCTCATAATGGTTGTCGTCCACCGAAAAAACGTCGCGTATAACGGGAGAGACTATCTTGGCACGCTATCTAGGTTCTAAATGTCGTCTATGTCGTCGTGAAGGCGAAAAGCTTTTCTTAAAAGGCGAAAAATGTTTTGGTAGTAAATGTGCGATGGAAAATCGTCCATTTCCTCCTGGTCAACACGGTCAACGTCGTGGTCGTAACTCTGATTACGCGACTCAGTTACGTGAAAAACAAAAATTACGTCGTACTTACGGTGTTCTCGAAGGTCAATTCCGTAGCTACTATGAATCTGCAGACCGTATTAAAGGTTCTACAGGTACTAACCTTTTGCAATTGCTTGAATCACGTTTAGACAACGTAGTTTATCGTATGGGGTTTGGTGCATCTCGTTCAGAAGCACGTCAGCTTGTTCGTCACAATGCGATTACGGTAAATGGAGTTAAGTCAAATATTCCATCGATTAAAGTAAAAGCGGGTGATGTTGTAGCGATTAATGAAAAAGCTAAAAACCAGTTGCGTATTAAAGGCGCAATGGAAGCAGCACAAAACCGTGGTATCTCTGAATGGCTGGATGTTGATTCATCAAAACTGACTGGCACATTTAAAAATGTACCAGAACGTACTGATTTGTCAGCAGACATCAACGAGCACCTGGTTGTGGAACTGTACTCGAAGTAATAATTAAGATGTTCCTTATTTTTAAGGAACTTCGTTACAGTATTAACGCATTTATATTGATTTTATAGAGGACAATACATGCAGGCCTCAGAGCAAGAGTTTCTGACCCCACGTATAGTGGATATACAGCAAATTAACGAAAGTCATGCCAAAGTTACTTTAGAACCTTTAGAAAGAGGTTTTGGCCATACTTTAGGTAATGCGTTGCGTCGTATTTTAC
>JAOUOK010000499.1 GCA_029880425.1 Gammaproteobacteria bacterium | reverse complement strand
AAACAACGAATTCAGGATGATATGAAAACATCCATGAAATCGGGTGATAAGGCTCGTCTACAGGTCATTCGTCTCATGCT
This sequence comes from Gammaproteobacteria bacterium, assembly GCA_029880425.1. Lineage (GTDB taxonomy): Bacteria > Pseudomonadota > Gammaproteobacteria > UBA6429 > Thiohalophilaceae > JAGLTQ01. The sequence continues at coordinate 1,929 of JAOUOK010000499.1, read as the reverse complement.
GTCTGCTATCAAGCAGATAGAAGTTGATGAACGTATTGAACTGGATGACGACCGCATTCTTGCTGTGCTCGATAAGATGACCAAGCAACGTCGTGAATCAGCTGAGCAATATGAAAAAGCTCAACGTGATGACCTGCTACAGCAGGAAATGTTTGAAATCGAGATATTGAAGGAATTTCTCCCTGCTGAACTCAGTAGTGAAGAAATTGAAGCCATGATCGAAGAAGCCATTTCCAGTACCGGTGCCAGCAGCATTAAGGATATGGGCAAGGTCATGGGCCAGCTCAAACCTAAAATGCAGGGTCGAGCCGATATGGGTGCTGTCAGCGGTAAAATCAAATCGCGTCTTAACGCAGCTTAACCACTAACACTGAAGTTCTCAGGTTTTTTCGGGGTAATACATACCATGGGAAATATCATGCAGTTCATTGATGTGCCTCGTCAGGACCCTGACAAGATCAAGGTCGAAGAGCGGCGCATTGAATTCCGTGAAATATACAAACCATTTGACGAGCAGGCGGCACAATCTCAGGCTGATCGCTGCCTGGCCTGTGGTAATCCATACTGTGAATGGAAATGCCCGGTTCATAACTATATTCCCAACTGGTTAAAACTGGTTTCTGAAGGCAATATAAAAGAAGCTGCCGAACTCTCTCATCAGACCAACTCCTTACCCGAAGTCTGTGGCCGTGTTTGCCCCCAGGACCGTCTGTGCGAAGGCGCATGCACCCTGAATGACTGTGATTTCGATGCTGTCACCATTGGTTCAGTAGAAAAATACATTACAGATGAAGCACTCAAACAGGGCTGGCGTCCTGACATCTCTTCAGTAAAACCCACCGGTAAAAAAGTCGCTATCGTAGGCGCTGGACCTGCCGGCCTGGGCTGTGCCGACATACTGGTACGTAATGGCGTCAAACCTGTTGTTTTTGATAAATATTCTGAAATTGGCGGCCTGCTGACATTCGGTATTCCACCATTCAAACTTGAGAAAGAAGTCCTTTCAACTCGCCGTGAAATTTTTGAAGGCATGGGTGTTGAATTCAAACTCAATACTGAAATCGGTAAAGACATTCAATTCCAGCAGTTACTCGATGAATACGACGCGGTATTCCTTGGTATGGGCACCTACAAATATATGAAAGGTGGCTTTCCTGGTGAAGATATGGATGGTGTATATGAAGCACTGCCTTATCTAATATCTAATACCAATACATTACTGGGAGTAACCTCCAGTGATGAACTCATCGATATGAAAGGCAAACGCGTGGTCGTTTTAGGTGGTGGTGATACCGCCATGGACTGTAACCGCACCGCCATTCGACAAGGTGCCGCAAAAGTTACATGCGCTTATCGTCGTGACGAAGAAAACATGCCCGGCTCAAAACGTGAAGTGCAGAATGCCAAAGAAGAAGGCGTTGAATTTCTCTGGAATCGCCAGCCTGTAGAAATAGTAGGCGAAAACGGTAGTGTCACGGGCCTTAAAGTCGTCACAACTGAACTCGGCGCTCCCGATGAAAGGGGTCGCTGTCGACCAGAACCGGTTGCCGGTACCGAAGAAATTTTACCTGCAGATCATGTACTGATTGCTTTTGGCTTTCAGCCAAGCCCGGAAGACTGGTTTGCTGATTTCAATATAGAAACAGATGAACGCGGTCGTGTAAAAGCACCTGAAAATGGCAAATTCAAATTCCAGACAGCCAATCCAAAAATCTTTGCAGGTGGTGACATGGTACGTGGATCTGATCTTGTGGTGACCGCAATTTTTGAAGGCCGTAATGCTGCAGAAGGCATTCTGGATTATTTAGAAGTTTAATAATAAAAATTCTAGCGCAAACGATGCGGGGAACTTATGTCTGAATTAAAAAACGATCGTTTTTTACGTGCGCTATTAAAACAACCTGTTGACCGCACACCCATCTGGATCAT
>JAOUOK010000498.1 GCA_029880425.1 Gammaproteobacteria bacterium | reverse complement strand
AGGCATTAATCTGAACAATGGTTCAGTGACGAAGGAATACAGTTTTAACTATACTGATCCCTATTATACTGAGGAAGGTGTGAGTCGGAATATTCGCTTATCCTACAGGCAGGTCGATGCCGAAGAGGCAGATATATCAAATTACAGTACGGACTCATATGGCGCTTCTTTGTCATACGGTGTCCCGATTTCGGAATATATGAATTTTAACTGGGGTGTTAAATATGACAGTACTGAAGTGACAACAGGTACCGCAACATCTCAAAATATTATTGATTTTATAAATGCCAATGGTGAGATTAATAATACCTACCAACTTTTTTCTAGCTGGTCTTATGATAGTCGAAATCGCCGTATTTTTGCCACCAGGGGTAGCTTGAGTCGTATTTCGGGTGAAATTGCTGTACCAGGTGGCGATTTGGAGTACTATAAAGTTAATTTCCGCCAGTTAAATTACTTGCCCTTTGGCGAAAATGTGACATTAGCCGTGAATATGAATTTGGGCTATGGCGATGTTTATGGAGAAACATCCTATTTTCCTCCTTATGAAAACTATTTTGCCGGTGGTAGTAGTTCAATAAGGGGGTATGATGCAAACAGTGTTGGGCCTCATGATAATGATGATCCGTTAGATGATCCCATTGGCGGTAAGGTTAAAATTGTGGGTAATTTTGATTTAATATTACCTAACCCATTTGCTGAAAAAGCGGGTTCAACAAGGCTAAGCTTGTTTTTGGACGCGGGTAGTGTCTTTAAAGATGCAAGTTCGATAGATAACAGTGAATTCCGATATACTGCAGGTTTATCATTTATCTGGATTACGCCGGTCGGTGCTATGCGATTTAACTTTGCTGAACCATTAAATGAAAAAGTGGGTGATTCTACAAAAGCATTCCAGTTTAGTTTAGGTTCACCTTTTTAATATGAAGGGTATTATGTTGCAGTTAAGACAAAACACATTTACTTATATTAGTGTCTTTTTGACTATTATATTATTCGCCGCTTCTGTACAAGCCGCAGATACCCGTATTGGTATCGTTAATACAGCTAAAATATTGAAAGAAGCGCCACAGGCAGAAGCAGCGCGAAAAAAATTAGAAAGTGAATTTGCTCCACGTGATGCTAAAATTGTTGAGCTACAAAAAACAATTAAAGTATTAGAAGATAAGCTCTCAAAAGATGCTGCAATCATGAGTGATGCCGCGCGAAAAAAACAGGAACGTGAAATTGTAGCTAAAAAAAGGGATGTAAAGCGTGGACGTGAAGAATTTACTGAAGATTTTAATTTTCGTCGTAACGAAGAGATTGGGAAATTACAAAAACTGGTTTCAGAAACGATTCTTTCACTGGCAAAAGAAAAACAATATGACATTATCTTAAACGAGAGTGTTATTTATGCGAGTAAACAGGTTGATATAACGGCACAAGTGCTTGAGCGATTACAACAGGTTTATAAAACCGATCAATTAAAACAATAAATTATCATCATTAATATTAAATAAGATAATAAAAGGTGGGCCAGTGAAGTATACACTGGGAGAATTAGCAGAACATGTTTCAGGAAAAGTAAAGGGTGACGCATCTTGTATCATTGAGAGCGTGGCAACACTTCAGAATGCTAATGCTTCGCAGATCAGCTTTTTAACAAATCCTTCCTATCGTAAACAACTCGCAAACAGTCATGCGGGTGCCGTGATTATGTCGGCTACTGATGCAGAAAACTGTATTTTAAATGTTATTATTTCTGAAAACCCGTATGCTGCATATGCAAAAGTTGCTGCACTGCTATCGCCTGGGGAACAATACACCGCTGGGATTGATCCTTCTGCACATATAGCAGCCGATGCACAAATTAGTGACAGTGCGAGTATTGCTCCTGGCGTTGTTATTGAGTCTGGCGTTTCAATTGGTGATAAAGTAAGGATTGGAGCAGGCTGCGTTATTCAGAAAAATGTTAAGATTGGCGCAGACACGGTATTAACGGCAAATATCACAGTTGCTTATGCTTGT
>JAOUOK010000497.1 GCA_029880425.1 Gammaproteobacteria bacterium | reverse complement strand
TTCCCAGGCATAAACGTTTGTTATTCGTTGCAGTGATAAAACATTACCGGACAAGTCGGCGCAGACACGCCCATCGTTACCTAAAGAACTGGTTCCAACAAGTTATTCACCCAGCAGTTATCAGCAACTGATGAACTGCCCGTACCAGTTTTTTGCTGCACGGGGGTTAAACTTATCCCCCAGTGAAGAAGTACAGGAAGCATTATCAAAAAGTGATTATGGTGAACGTGTGCATCGTTGCCTCGAAGCCTTCCATCAAAATATTGAATGGCTACCCGGCCCTTTTAATGAAGTGCTTAGTGTAAAAACTCGTGATGCTGCCATTGCCTGTTTAGATGACATTGCACAACAGGTTTTTGCCCGTGATGTTGAAGATAATTTTGAACATAGTGGCTGGCTTGAGCAATGGCGCAAACTTATTCCTGCTTATATTGACTGGCAACTCAGTAATGCCACTGAATGGCGATTTCTTGAAGCCGAGCATAAAAGTAAGATTAACTGGATTAACAATCTACAACTCAGTGGCCGACTCGATCGACTCGATAACAATGATTCCGGTTTGAGTGTAATTGACTATAAAACAGGACAGTCAGCAAGCCAGGTAGAAATTCAACAAGGTGAAGCGGTACAACTTCCTTTTTATGCTATTTTAGCCGCGGCTGAATTTAGCAAGCCCGTCAGCAAGGTCAGCTACCTTGAATTGAGTTCAAAAGTAAAAACTGCTGCTCAACTTGCGGATGAAGAGTTAGAAACTATCAGTGAGAAAATAAGTGAACGTTTAAGCCTGGTGACTGAACAAATGTTAGCCGGGAAACCTTTACCTGCCTGGGGAACCGATAGTACCTGCCAATATTGCAACATGGATCGATTATGTCGCAAACAGGCATGGACTAACTAACAGGCAAAAAAATAGGCAGCCATTCTGGCCGCCCCTTTATAAAGTTCCTTTCAGGCTTATCCCGCCTGTCTATATTACGGACAGATCCGCTTCTAACAAAAGTTAGTCAGCTTCCTTACTTCTGTACAACAGTCCTTTAACCCGCTTCCTTTAGGCAATCCTGCCTATATCACTTATCCCTGTGTTTATCCTGTACCAGCTTATTAACTCAGGTATGAAGCTAGAGTAACAGCCTTCACAATTGAAACAAGTCATATTAATCAAAATCTGATAACCATCACAAAACATGGTAATTTGTAATAAAATAGCTGATTTCAGGTGCAAATTCCAACTTATCGGGCATATTAAAGAATATCAGGGTAAAATAAAGCACCGGTATAAACACCCATTATTACAACAAGCTTCAGGTTCTTCATGACATTAGCCGCTCAACTTACAGGTCATACTACGGTTCAGGCATCTGCCGGCAGTGGCAAAACTTACCTGCTGATCAGTCGAATTGTTCGCTTACTCCTCACAGGTGAAGATGCAGGAAGTGTCTTAGCAATCACCTTCACTAATAAAGCGGCCAATGAAATGCAAACTCGTTTGCTGCAACGATTGTACGAACTGGCAACCTGTGATGAGACTCAACTCATTAAAATATTGCAGAGTTTACAACTTGAAGTAACCCCCGCTTTAATCACACTATCACGCCACTTGTATGAAGATATTTTGCGCAGTGATGCCCCGGTTAAAACTTCTACCTTTCATGCTTTTTGCCAGGAGTTATTACGGCGCTTTCCCATGGAAGCGAATATCTCGCCAGGTTTTGATCTGCTGGACAAGACGGTAATCCTTTATGATGAAGCATGGGATGCGTTAATGGCCAACGCCAACGCGAATAAAAACGCCGCACTGGGTTCATCATTACATTTTTTATTTAAGGAACTTGGTTTACATAATAGTAAACTGGCATTAACCAGTTTTCTTAACCACCGCAGCGACTGGTGGGCATTTACGGGTGACGAAACAGACACCGCAAGTTATGCCAGTAACATTTTACAGCAGCAATTAGAAATTCAGCCTGATGAAAACCCTCTTGAAGATTTATTTTCAGCTGACACTATTACCTT
>JAOUOK010000496.1 GCA_029880425.1 Gammaproteobacteria bacterium | reverse complement strand
GGAAGGACTTTTTCCTCTTGTAGTGGGAATTGTATTGATGTCCTTTATAGTTGTTTTATCTTTAGAATATACTTTTTTAATTCTGTTTCTTGTTTCGGTATTCCAATATTTATAATCAAATCTATATGTTTCATCTGAAACGATATCACTAGATAAAATATCAAAGGCTTCCCAATGATATCCTGTACGATGATCAGTTGTGGATGTGTCTAGTACATCTCTAGCTACTTCATGTAAAAATTTTGGAAGATTAAAACCTCGAATTTTATCTCCAGATCCGTGATAGCCTAATGAGCCTAATTTGCATACAGTAACTTTGTATATGTCATCAAAATCGGGGTCTGGTTGTTCTCGTCTTTCGAAATATAAAAGACTTGATTTAACGTTGATTTTGTTTGGCTTAAAGGTTTCTGTGGGCAGATTAAAGACCGCTTTCAATTTACAATGTACCAACAACCATTTACGTAATGATGCGGCGCTCTCAGTATTTAACACGCCTTCATCAATTACTGTGCAAAATTCGCCAGAACCAGGCTTTAATGAAAGAACCATTTTTTGTAGAAAAAGATGCTGCCCTTTCCCGCTCCGAATATCGAATTGTGCCCAATCGTTTGATGAGAGTGAATCTGTTTCAGATGTACCAAAAGGTGGATTGGTTAAGATTAAATCACAGTCTGGAGTGTCAACAGTCCAATTTACTGCTGTTTTTGCAAGACTATCTTCATGCTGAATATTGGTATGGCCATCTCCGGCAATAATCATATTCATTTTTGCTGAAGCTGCTACACCTTCATTTGCATCAGATCCGAAAAATATTTCTTCCTTAATAGCTCTTTTTGCATTATCAAATGTATTTTTGTTGATATCTCTTGCGTCATGCATATCAGTTATTTGATTTAGCGCATCCTGCATGAGAAATACAAGGAACCCGCCTGTCCCGCAAGCTGGATCAAGAATTTTTATGCCAGACCCTGAAATTACTGCATTAACGATTTTGCGTTGACCGACAATAGCCAACATTGTTTGCACAAGCTCACGAGGTGTAAAATATTGGCCAAGCTTTTTTCCTTTAAGAGTTGCTCTCACGAAATATTCAAACGCTGCACCTTTAGAGTCAAGGCTGCAATCACAGAACGAAACTGCGGCAAGTTCCTTAACAATATAGTGAAATGTTTTCGGGTTTTTAAGTAAAATTTTATCTTCTAGCACATCTCCATAAGGAGTTCTATCTACGATAGAGTTAATCATACTAAGAATAGAATCTTTTACCTGATCTGATTCACTCGCTGGTTTTTCAGCCAATTCAAAAAATCTATAAGAGTATGGCAGGTTGAAATCTGATTCTAAGTCTTCTTTCTCTTCAAGTAATTTTAAAAAAAGAAGTTTTGAGAAATCAGCAAAAGCGCTCTCTTCATTTTTTTCTATTTTTCGTATCGCGCTATGACACTTATAAAATAGAGAATTTAACTGTCGTAATGCTATGCCTGGCCTAAACGGCAAGCTTTCATCATTAGAGATTTTAATTACCGATTCTTCTGGGCTAGCCTTTAGCGTGTTAATGACCTTTTTGAGTTGTTCTTTAGTTGGTATTTTGTCTTGAGATTTTCCATCCCACAAAATTCTAGCTTTTGTTTTAGTATTAAAGCACTGTATGTCATTACCATTCGTTACTACAACAAATGGGACGTTAACTTCTCTTGATCTAGCGTAGGATATAGCTTGATCACGATCATTTGCATTCAATTTTTTCGATATTTTTTTTGCTTCGATCAAAAATTGAGGCTTTTTCTTGCCTGCGGTAACTAATATATCTATATATCCTTTTGAATATCTATCAGTAATGGTTACCCCTGTTTCGAAATCAAGATCTTCGGTTAACTCGTATCCTCTTCTAATCAAGTAAGGCAAAATCTTTTTTACAACTGTTTCAGTTTCAGTATTAATAGTAGTCATATAATATTTAATTCTTTCTCGTAAATCGTAATATTTTAACAGGTTCTAGCATAACTGGTTTTG